>CAZPTC010000248.1:0-3857 GCA_964589455.1 uncultured Desulfovibrionaceae bacterium
CCCGCCCCTGGCCCAATGTTTTGTTTTAATATTTTTTTAATGTGTATGTGTTTTTGGGGTATGGGTAAAACCTTTTTCTTCAAAGAAAAAGTTTTTCCCCTTCCCCCAACCCCCCCTTCCCCTTTCCAAAAAGAACTTTTTAATACTAACTTCTTCAACATCAGGTATGTATGCGCTTTCTCCATTCCGTGTACCGGCTGTTTCGGCAAATCACCAAGGATTCGGTCATAATCTGCATAGATTTATTCCGCTTTATTATCCCGCTTGTGATTCTTGTTAAAGTTCTTATGGAGATTGGGGCTATTGAGTATGTTGCCATGCCCCTTAAGCCCATTATGGCTCTTGTGGGTTTACCGCCAGAGCTTGGTCTTGCCTGGGCAGCAGGTATGCTGGTAAATATTTATACAGCGCTGCTTATGTTTCTTACGCTTTTGCCCGGCTTAGGCGCGCTTTCTGTTGCACAGGTAACAGTTTTTGGCCTTATGCTGCTTATGGCGCACAGCCTTATTTTAGAAACGCGCGTGGCTGGGCAGGCCGGGGTAAACATGCCCCTGCAGGTGATTATCCGCGTGGCTGTGGCCATTATTGCCGGGGGATTATTCCACTTTTTTTGTGTCACAACAGGCGCATTTGCAGAAACAGCCAGTGTATTAATGGAAGCTACAAGTGCCCCAACTGACTTAGTTTCATGGGCACTGCGGGAAATAGGCAATTTAGGCAAAATTTTTGTTATTGTCTGGCTTGTCATGCTCTTGCAAAAAGGGATAGATGCCTTTAATATTACCTATTATTTTGGCATAGTGCTGCATCCATTCTTGCGTATGCTGGGTATTTCTGCAGAAGCAGCCACTACGCTTATTGTAGGCTTTTGCATGGGCATACTGTATGGCAGTGGCGTTATTTTGCGTAATGCGCGGGAAGGGCGGCTTTCTAAACACGATATTTTTTGCTCTATGACCATAATGGGTGTTGCCCACGCACTTATTGAAGATACCCTGCTTATGATGCTTTTAGGGGCAAGCCTTTGGGGGCTTTTGCTCTGGCGTCTTGTAGTGGCGCTTACCCTTGGGGTTGTGGCAAATATTGTGTACGCAAGGCTAAGGCCGGAAAAGCTGGCACCAGCCGGGTAAAGGGAAAAATTTATGCCACTGAAAATATGGCTGAATGCGGGTGAGCTTTCTGGGGATATACAGGGGGCTGCGCTTTTAGCTGCCCTTAAAGAAGAAGCTGCGCAAAAAGGCCTTGGCCCTGTGCAGGCTATTGGCATGGGGGGCGACCATTTAGCCGCCCAAGGCATGGAAAACATGTTCCATGTCAAGGACTTATCTGTTATGGGTATAACGGAAGTTCTGCAATTTCTGCCCCGCATTATACGTATGCTTTCCCGCACCTACACGTATTTAAAAGCAGAAAGACCAGATGCCATTATTCTTATAGACGCAGCAGAATATAATTTTCAAATTGCCCGTATGGGCAGGCATTTGGGCATACCTGTGCATTATTTCATCCCGCCCAAAATCTGGGCGTGGCGGGCCTACAGGGTGCATTTTCTTAAAAAACACTGCCAGACCATACTGTCTATTTTACCCTTTGAACAAGAGTATTACGCGGCGCGTGGTGTGCAAAACCTGGTGTATGTGGGCAACCCCCTTGTGGACCTGGTAGACTACCCAAGTCTTGCGGCAGAGCCTGTTATCCCCACACGCATTGGCCTTATGCCAGGCAGCCGTAAAAAGGAAGTAGAAGGGCTTTTGCCAGAATTTTCCAAGGCGGCGGATATTCTTCTTGAGCGGCATCCCGCGCTTACCTTCCACGTTATCCGTGCCCCGCACCTTACAGAAGAATATTTGCGCTCTTTATGGCAAAGCGCCGCCCCATTTTCTGTAGAAAACCCAGAAAACAGATACGCATTTATCCATTCCTGCCAATGCCTTATTGCCGCATCTGGCACTGCTACACTTGAGAGCGGCCTTTGCGGCACCCCCACAGTGGTGGCCTATAAAGTAAACCCGCTTTCGTATGCGGCTGCACAAGTGCTGGTAGGGGTGGAGTATGTAAGCCTTACCAACCTTATTTTGCAGGAAGAACTTTTCCCGGAGCTTTTACAGGAAAAAGCCAATGCCCCTTCTTTGGCAGCTACCTTGCAGCTTTGGTTGGAAAACCCGGCAGAACTTGCCAACGTACGGGATAAACTTACAATTTTACGGATCTTGTGTGGGGAAAAAGGCAGTGCTTCCAGGGCGGCAGAATCATTGCTGGGCAGGCAGTGCGCTATACATTGAAGCATTTTTTGCACAGCCCATTTTTCAATACGGCCTTTTTTCCATAAGGAAAAAGCCTTTACAAATGGGCGTGCATTTTTTATTCTCTTAAAAACTTTAAGCGATAGCGTTTTCTTATTCTTGATAAAAACAGGGCCATCACTGCCATGAAATCTTTTTTCTTCTCCTGCTGTGTTCTTTGCTGCTTTTTTTTGTGTGCCACTGGTGCATTTGCAGAACCAGTTCCCGTAGAAACTTCTGTGCGTAAGGCGTTGGAGAGTAACCCTAATATACTAAGTGCCACAGAAAGCCGTGTGGCTTCTACCCACGATGTACGCAAGGCGCAAGCCGGCTATTACCCTACAATAGGTGTGTGGGCAGGTGCTGGCGTATCTATTGCGGATTCTGTTAATACGCGCGCGTACAGGCAGCAGGGCACATTGCACGGCATTGGCAGTGTGGGTTTGTCTTTTTCCCAAAATTTGTACGATGGCGGGGCAACGGATGCCACGGTGAAAAGCCGTGAAGCCTCTTTAGAAGCAAGTGACAGCCTTGTGGATGACAGCGCCATAACAGTGGCGTATGGCGCCATAAGCGCCCATGTAGATGTAATACGCCGGCGAGAAATTTTGCGCATGGCGCAAGATAATGTGCGAGAGCATGAAAAAACGCTTGGTACAGTACAAAGCCGCCTTGATCAGGGCATTGGCAGTGCCGGGGAAGTAAGCCAGGTGCAAAGCCGCTTGGCCCGCGCCCGCGCCAACTTATATGCCCATGAAACCGGCCTTCAGGCTGCGCTTGCCAATTACCAGCGTGTTGTAGGCATGCCTGCCCCAGAAGACATGCAGGCAGCGTCTATGCCTTCTTTGGTATACGCAAGCCCAAGACAAGTGGAAGAAGTGGCTTTGCTGCGTAACCCCAGAGTGCTTACCGCCCAGGCGAATATCCGCTTTAATCAGGCAGAAAAAGAATTTGCCAAAAGTGGAGACTCCCCACGGGTATCCCTTGATGTGGGGCCAACGTACGACACAAATTCCCTTCCCGGCAGAAATTATAATTTGTCTGTGGAAGCGCAGGTGCGCGTAAATTGGAATTTTTATCAGGGTGGCAGTGTAAAAGCAGGTACAGAAGCAGCCTCTGCCCGTGTGCGCAAAGCCAAGGCAGACTACCAGTCTGTTGTGGACCTTTTGGCTGAAGATATCCGCGTAAGCTTTGACCGCACAAACCGTGCGGCCCTTGAAGCCCAGGAATACGGCAAAGCCCGCGATGCAAGCAAAAGAGCCCGCGCCAACTTTTATGAGCAGTTTCTTGCAGGGCAGCGCGGCATTATTGATGTGCTGGATGCCTCTTCAGAAGCGTATTCTGCCGCAGTAGAAGCTTTGGTAAAAGAAACGGACTACCTGCTTGGCCAGTACAGACTGCTTGCCCTTGCGGGTGTCCTTTTGGAAGAATATGGCATTGACAGTTCTGCGTATAAGTACGATACCACAGGTGCGCCAGAACAGGCAGCTCAGGGTGAACACGCAGGCCAGATAATGCAGCCATAAGTTTTATTTTTTAAACACCAGCCCCTTTTGCTGCCGGGTTTTGCGTGGG
>CAZPTC010000249.1:0-3834 GCA_964589455.1 uncultured Desulfovibrionaceae bacterium
CTTTTTTTTCAAAAAAAGGGTTCGCCCCTCCCCCAACAAACACTCACCCCTACCCTAAATGACTTTTCCAAGCCTGAAGGGTGTTGGACATAAGCTGGGCAATAGTCATAAGCCCCACGCCGCCTGGTACAGGGCTGATATAGGAGCATTTTTTTGCCACCTGCCCAAAGTCCACATCGCCACAAAGGCCGGTTTCTTCGCGGTTCATGCCAATATCCACCACTATAGCGCCTTCTTTAACGTAGTCGGCCTTAAGGAATTTTGCCTGCCCAATGGCAAGAAAAAGGAAGTCTGCATTTTGGCAATCTTCTTTAAGGGTGGAAGACTTGGAATGGCAAAGGGTAACAGTTGCGTTAAGCTGGGTAAGCATGGCTGCAAGGGGCTTGCCCACAAGATTGCTGCGCCCCACAACAACAGCGCGGGCACCCACAAGAAGGGGCAACAGATTATAATGTTCCAGCATGGAAATAACGCCAGAAGGGGTGCAAGGGCGCAGGCCTGGGTGCCCAAGGGCAAGGCGACCCTGATTTTCCGGGTGCAGGCCGTCTACGTCTTTAGCGGGGGAAATGCGCTCAAGGCAGGGGCTTTGGTCTAAACCTTTAGGAAGGGGAAGTTGCAGAAGAATGCCGTCTACCCCAGCGTCTGCATTAAGGGAGTCTATAAGGTTAAGCAGTTCCTGCTGGGAGGTGGTGGCAGGCAGGCGAAATGCGCGGGAATCCATGCCCACTTCTGCGGCAGCGCGCTCTTTATTGCGCACATATACTTGGGAACCGGCATTATCACCCACAAGGATGACAGCAAGGCATGGCACACGGCCTAATGAGGGGGCAAGTGCGGCAATTTCTTCTTTAACGTGCTGCTTTAAGGCCTGGGAGGCCAGTTTACCGTCTAATAGTTCGTACATGTGTTTTCTCGCTTGTAGTGGATGCCTGAAATAAAAAAACCTCCCACCAAAAATACACGTTTTTGGGGGAAGGAGATGGGGTTTGGGGAAGGGGAAACCCCTTTTGTTCACAACAGGAGTTTCCCCTTCCCCAAGTACACATCTACATATCAATATCAACCAGTATGGGGCGTTCTTCAATGTCTTCCAAGAACTTATCCGGGCGTTCCTTTTGGTCTGGCACGGTAATATCCTGGTCCACATATTCGCGGTAACCTGTACCAGCGGGTATAAGGCGGCCCACAATGACGTTTTCTTTCAGGCCGCGCAGGTAGTCCTGCTTGCCTTTAAGGGCTGCTTCTGTAAGCACTTTTGTGGTTTCCTGGAAGGAAGCCGCTGCCACCCAGGAAAGGGAGGTAAGGGAGGCCTGTGTAATGCCAAGCACAAGGGGCTCTGCCACAGCAGGCTGCATACCCTGTGCAATAACCTTTTGGTTTTCTTCCTTGAATTCAATTTTATCCACTTGCTCACCCACAAGGAAGGTGGTGCCGCCTGGATCTGTAATGCTTACTTTCTTCAGCATTTGGCGCACAATAACTTCAATGTGTTTATCGTCAATGGTAACACCCTGGAAGCGGTACACTTCCTGTATTTCATCCACAAGGTAGCGGGCAAGGAATTTTTCGCCACGGGTACGCAGAATATCGTGCAATTCTGGGTGGCCTTCTGTCAAAAGGTCACCGGCTTCCACAAAGTCACCGTCAGAAACGGTAATATGCTTGCCCTTTGGCACCAAGTATTCTTTGGGGTCACCAAGTTCTGGGCGCACAATAAGTTTGCGCTTACCCTTGGATTCGCCCGCGTACTCCACGGTACCGGCAATTTCAGAGACAACGGCCATATCTTTGGGCTTGCGCACTTCAAAGAGTTCTGCCACGCGGGGAAGACCACCCACAATGTCCTTGGTTTTGGAAGATTCACGCAGCTTACGGGCAATAACATCGCCCGCTTTTACTTCCTGACCGTCCGAGATCATGATAATGGCTCCAACAGGCAGGTTGTAGGTGGCAGGCATGGTGCCTGTACCCTGCTGGGTTGTACGGGTTTTTATATTGCCATCTGCATCGCAAAGAGAGATGGCGGGGCGGAAGTTGGTGGTACGGTATTCTGTGATGGTGCGGGTAGACTGGCGGGTTGCCTCGTCAATTCTGGCCTGCACGGTTTTGCCGTCCACAATGTCTGCAAAGCGGGCAATACCTTCCACTTCTGCCACAAAGGGTTCGTTGAAGGGGTCCCATTCTGCAAGCAGGGTACCCTTGGTGATTTCCTGACCGTCTTTGACAAAAAGGCGGGCACCATTCGGCAGGGTGTATTTTTCACGCTCGCGGCCCTGGTCATCCACAATGGTAAGTTGACCGCTCTTGCCAAGCATAATGCACACGCCATCGCGGTTGACAACCGATTTCACGCGGTTAAGGATAACGCGGCCTGTATTTTGCGCTTCAAAGTTAGAACGTGCAACTTCACGGGACGCTGTACCACCTATGTGGAAGGTACGCATGGTAAGCTGTGTACCGGGTTCACCAATGGATTGTGCGGCAATGGTGCCCACGGTTTCGCCCACATTGACAATATGCCCGCGGGCAAGGTCACGCCCGTAGCAGTAGGCGCAAATACCGCGGTCTGCCTGGCAGGTAAGGGCAGAGCGTATGGTAACGCTGCTCACGCCTGCTTCATCCAAGGCTTCTGCAACAGCCTCATCTACCAGGGTATTTTCTGCAAACAGCTCTTCGCGGGTGGCAGGGTCATACACGGGGTATAAGAGTATGCGGCCAAGAATACGGTCTTTAAGGGGCACTTTTATTTCATTGCCTTCACGCAGGGCGGTAAGTTCAATACCGTCTACAGTGCCGCAATCGTCCATTGAGACAATAACGTCCTGCACAACGTCTACCAGGCGGCGTGTAAGGTAACCGGAGTTTGCGGTTTTTAAGGCGGTGTCTGCCAGACCTTTACGCGCACCGTGTGTGGAGGTGAAGTACTGCAGCACAGTAAGACCCTCACGGAAGCTGGAGGTGATTGGCGTTTCAATAATACCACCGGAAGGCTTGGCCATAAGGCCCCGCATACCGGCAAGCTGGCGCATTTGGTCTTGGTTACCACGCGCGCCGGAGTTTGACATCATGAATATGGGGTTAAAGCTTTGGTTGGCTTCTACCTTGCCGGATTTGGGGTCTGTGATAAGGTCAACAGATATTTCTTTGGTCATTTCCTGGGAAACATCGTTAGTGGCCTTTGTCCAAACGTCCACCACCTTGTTGTATTTTTCCGTACGGGTAATGATACCGTCGCGGTACTGGCGTTCAATATCGTCCACTTCATTGGTGGCTGTATCGATAATGGCTTTCTTTTTGGAAGGAATGGTAAGGTCTTTTACGCCAATGGTAATACCGGCACGGGTTGCAAACTCGTACCCAATATCCTTCAGGCGGTCGCACAGGATAACGGTAGCTTTAATACCAGCCGTATGGTAAGCAAAGCTGACCATGCGCCCTATATTCTTTTTGGTAAGCACGCAGTTTACCTGCTCAAAAGGCAGACCCTTGGGGATAACCTCAAACACCATAATACGGCCTGGGGTGGTATTAATAAGTTCCCCATCCATACGCACTTTCACGCGGGCATGCAGGTCTATCTGGCCAGCATCATACGCGGTAAGCACTTCCCAGGGGCCGCAAAAGACCATGCCTTCGCCCTTGCTGAAGCTGCGTTCCACTGTCATATAATACAGGCCAAGCACTATGTCCTGGGAAGGGATAATAACAGGGCTGCCATTTGCAGGGGAAAGAATGTTGTTTGTGCTCATCATAAGCACGCGGCATTCTATTTGCGCTTCTACAGAAAGGGGGATGTGTACGGCCATCTGGTCGCCGTCAAAGTCTGCGTTATAA
>CAZPTC010000250.1:0-3786 GCA_964589455.1 uncultured Desulfovibrionaceae bacterium
CAATTTTTTATTTATTTAAATAAATTAGTATATTATAGATATTCTATCTCTCGATCATGGGTAATTTGCTTAATGCGCCCATAGTATGGCCTCTTCATTACAAATGCAGTGTTAGTGAAGTTCAAAGAGTACCTGTATTTCTGTCCAGCAGGCTGCTGCCTTGCCATTCACAGTATAAGGCTGGAATATGGCAGAGGCAAGCGCTGTTGTGGCCGCCTGCCCCAGACTTTCATGCGGGGCGCGGATAACTTCAATATTCTGGGCACGGCCATTTTCTGTGATGTAGAGGCGCAAAAGCACTTCGCCTGCTATGCCTTGCCTTTTGGCGGCAGAGGGGTAGGCAGGTTCTTTATAGCGCATAAAAGCAGGGCCGCTTGCCTGCCCAAAAGGCTGCGCTGAGACTTTTGCTGTGCTTTGCCCCGCACTTTGGCCCGAACCTTGCCCAGTGGTTTGCGCTGCATTGTGCCTGACAGCTTGGCTGCCATGAGCATTTGCAGAATGTGGAGAAGCTGAGGCAAGGGAGGTGGGCAACGGGTTAGCTGTATTGCCTGTTTGCGTTTCTTTGCGGGAGGCTGGTTGGGAAGAAGATGTTGTGCCAGTTGTCTGGTCTGCACGTGCTTGGGCTGAAACTTGCTTAGGCGAAGTGTTTTGGGTTGTAGGCTGTTTTTGCGGCTTTACCGGTGCGTGGACGGCCTCTTTTGGGGAAGGCTTAGAGGGAGTAGCAGCAGGCTTTGTTTTTTCTGGCAGTAAGTTTTCGGGGGGGGGGGTAATCTGCGGGGATTCCGCTGTTTGCGGCGCAGTGCGTGGGGTGGTATATTCTGCCAGCGCACTGCTGGCGGCTAAAAGAGCTGCATCTGGCTTAGTGCCCAGCGCAGAGCCGTTTATAAGCTGCACCTGCACACTTGCATACCCTATATCCTTAGAAGCGTATGCAGAAAATGTATACAGGCCCCCCCCAAGAAGGAGAATATGGAAAAAGGCGGATAGGGCCAGCGCTTTTTTCATGGCAAGGCCTTTTGCAAAGCAAAAAGCCCGTCCAGCAATCGCAAAGACGGACGGGTGAAAATATCTGGGTTTAAAAAATACACCTGCCCATTGCGTACAGCGGGTATACTTTCCCAGCCAGCCCAAAGTGCCTGCATATCTGCAAGCTGGGCAGCATCTGCCTTGCGCACGGCGGGTATGGGGCTGCCGGGTGTGGTTTCACGGGTGTCCATACCTGCCAGTAAAAGCACATCAACCTCTAACGCCAGTAAGGCTTCCACTGTAAGGGCAGGGTAAAGAGTTTCTGCGTGTATGCGGTTTTTCAGGCACGCAAATTCTGGCATTTCGCCCACAAAGCTTTGGTCGGATGCGGCAATGGGGGGGCTAAGCTGGAGTAAAAGCACGGCGCCTGCATGGCTTTTACTACCGGCTTTTTCCCCGCACTGCTGCTCCAGAAGGGCAAGTTGCGCATCAATGTGCGCAGAAAGAGCAGCCGCATTTTTTTCCTTGCCAAAGCGGCTGCCCAAGGTTTGGAGTGTTCCTTTCAGTTCTTCAAAATTTGTGGGGTTAAAGCGTATAACTTCTATACCCAGTTTTTCCAGACTCTCTAAAATGGGCTTTGGGTTTCCATCTGGCGTGGCCAGTACAATACCCGGATTAAGAGCCAGAATAGCCTCTACATTAGGCCTGTAGTAGGTGCCAACAGAAGGCAAATTTTCTGCTTGTGCAGGGTATGTGGCAAAGGTTGTGCGCCCAACTAAAAAGCTTTCTGCCCCAAGGGCAAACATGAGTTCTGTAAGATTAGGCGCAAGGGAAACCACACGCTCTTTTTCCTGCGCAAAGGCTGCCGGGGCCATGCCTATTACAGCCAGGCCCAGGCATACACAAAGGTATACACAAAAGCGCAGGAAAAAAAGGGCGGTTTTTTTCATTAGAATTTCCAGCTAAAGCCAAGGCTTATGGCGCGGCCCGGCATGGGGAAGTCAAGGGTATAGGCGTAATAGGAATCTGTAAGGTTTTGCCCGTCTATGTAGACGCTCAGGGTATCTGTAAAGCTGTAGGTAAGGCGAGCGTGCCAAATATCAAAAGCCTGGCGGTGTTTGGTATTGCCCATATAGCTGGCAAATTGCGGCCCAACAAAACGTACGCCCCCTTGCAAAAGCCAGGGGCCATGCTTTAAATCTAAGCCCACAGTGGCGGAATACGCGGGTATGAAAAGCACGGTGCTGGCCTGCCCTGTCTTGGGGTATGTTTTACGCTCTGTAAATATTTCTGCTTCGCCAAAAAGGCGGGTTTCAACAAGGTACTCGCCCAGCCAAAAGTCTTTTTGCAGAGCTGCTGACAAGTCAAAACCAAAAAGGCGTTCCTTGCCCTGGTTTTTGTATTCGTACAATGTCCAGGGTATGGTTTCTTCTGCCACAATGCGGCCATCGTACCAGGTGAAAAAGGCGGTGGCCCCAAGGGTAAGAGGGCCTTTTTCAAGCTTTACCCCGGCTTCTGCAGTAAGAGATTTTTCTGCCTGTAAGCCGGCATTGCCTTTATAATGGGCCCCCCAGGTGAAATAATCGCCCGCTAAATACAGGGCAGTTGGGGGCACAAAGGCTGTGCCTACGCGCGCAAAAACGCCTATGTCTGCAAATTCTGCCAAAAAGGCGGGGTACCATGTTGCCCCTGCATTCCAGGTGACCTGCCCAAAGTTGCGGCTGGCTTTGGGTTGCCTAAGCGCGGCATTTTGGCGCAAACTGGTCTGGTAATGGTCATAGCGGGCACCTGCCACCACAGAAAAACTCGCAGCAGGGTTCTTATAGCGGTATTCTGCAAAAAGGCTGGCAATGGTATAATCTGCATCTGGCTGCGAAATACTGGTGCCACCCGCTTTTTCGTTTTGGCGCATCACTTCGCCACCTATTGCCAGACGCCCTGCAAGGCCCAAGGCCCGTGCTTCTGCGCTGTTTTCCTGTAAAGCACCAAGGGGTATGCCAAGCTGCAAACGCCCCCCCAAACTTTGGGTTTTATAGGAAGATGTATAGGAAAAAGCGCTTTTGCGGTGGTCATCTAAATAGGAAGAGGTGTTGAAAAAAAGCGCGGCGTCTATGCCCCAGGCTTTTTCTGTTGTGCCGGCGTAATCTAAGGAAAGGGAGGAATAGCGGGCAGATGCCTTGGCGCGTGGGTATGGCCATACTCTGTCCCCAGGGTTGCCTGTGCCAAAGACATTTTGGTGAAGGCCCACAAGGGAAAGGCTTTGGTTTTCTGTTGGCCGCCATGTGGCAGAAGCGCCAAAAGCCGCGCTTTGGCTTTGGGAATTCTCAAAAAGCCAGCCATGCCCTGCTTTGTACTCGGTTTGTCTTTTGTGCAGCATACCAAAGGCAAAACCGTACGTGCTTTTTGCCTGGCTATCTTTTTCCCGGGGTAAACCGCCAGAAAAACCCGCCGCAAAATTTTGGGCTGCATAGGCAGAAGGCAAGGTTACTTCTGCGTTAAGGGAGCCTTGCACAGGCCCTGTGCCTTTTTTGGTGATAATATTGATAACCCCGCCCATGGCAGAACCGCCATACAGCACAGATGCCGGGCCACGCACAATTTCTACCCGCTCAATAAGGGCTGCTGGGATATACGCAGGGTTTGCCGCGCCGCTTTTATGGCCATCAATAAGCAGTAAAATGGGGTCGCCCATGCTGCTGCCGGCTGTGCGGCCATTTAAAAAACCGCGCA
Organism: uncultured Desulfovibrionaceae bacterium; assembly: GCA_964589455.1. Classification (GTDB taxonomy): domain Bacteria; phylum Desulfobacterota; class Desulfovibrionia; order Desulfovibrionales; family Desulfovibrionaceae; genus CAZPTC01. Next base: position 3,697 of record CAZPTC010000250.1, read on the forward strand.
AACCCATACGGTTGTAGCCACCGGGCTGCATAATAAGGGTGCCTGGCACAAACTTTTCTAAAATATCTGCACGGGACGAAGCGGCTGGTA
>CAZPTC010000251.1:0-3773 GCA_964589455.1 uncultured Desulfovibrionaceae bacterium
TTTCCCAGAAGACATTGGGCACAAATTCCGCCTCGTGCCCCTGAGGAATATAGAGTTCGCGTGTAAATACAAGATATGTATTGTCCGGGGAAATTTGTGTGGAATATATTTCATGGTTACGCAGGGAGTATGAAAAAACAAGGGGAAAGTCCGTCCCTTCGTCTGTCCATGTGTTTGGTGCGATAGGGAAAAAAAGAGCTATGAAGGAGAGAAAAGTGCCCAGAATTATAGAGAGCATGGCAAGCCTCAGTATGTGTGGTTTTTATAGGGTTTATGCTAACAATAAACATACACAAAGTCAAAATATACCACAGGGTCACACAGTCAAAAGAAATTGCTTGACTTTGGCATGAAAGGAGGCCAAAAGAGAGTTTTGCAGACATTATTTATGAATGGAGATTTTCCCATGAGTACCCCTGATAAAACCCTTGTCGGCGCTGTGAAAACCGAAGCTGGCGTGGAGTTCAATGGCGTTATCCTTCAGCCTGTTGTGGAGCAGTGCATTGGTTGTGACCGCATCCGCATTTTTGAAGAAGTATCGTTTTGTGGTTCCTACCCCACCCCGGAGCGCAAATGGGTAAGCGGCAAATGCAACTTTGCTACCCATATTAAAACAGAAACTGGCAAGTCTGCCAAGGTTAACCCGCTTAAAGCTTCTAAGCGTGCTGCCAAGGGCCATTGATTTTTCGTGTATCACATTGCTGCATGGCACCATAGACATATACGGTCTGGGTGTTTTAGCAGTGTAACAGGTTTTTACTGGGGCTAGTAGGCCCCAAGGCCAAGCCCTGCCCCTTCGCTGAGTGAACAGTTCACCGGTGCTGGCAGGGCTTTGGTGTGAGGTACTATGCTCGACCATATTCTCCAATCCCTCCAAAGCATACTTGAGAATGGCGGCCAAAAAGTGTTGGAAATCCAGCAGGCCTTATGTTCTTTCCCCGCGCTATCCCCGGAAAATGGGGGGGAAGGTGAATGGGCAAAAATGGCGTGGATAGAAACGTATCTGCGCCAGAACAATGTGCGCCAAATTGAACGCCTTGACTCTCCAGACCCGCGTGTGCCTTCTGGCCTCAGACCAAATCTTATTGCCAGATTACCGGGTTCTGCCCCGGAATATTTGTGGCTTATTGCCCATGCAGATGTTGTGCCAGCGGGGGAAGAAAGCCTGTGGAACAGCAACCCTTGGGAAGCTGTAAGAGATGCCAAAGACCCGGATATTATCCGTGGCCGTGGGGTGGAAGATAACCAGCAGGCTATTGTTTCTGCGCTGTTACTGGCAGAAATTGTGGCCACATTACCCCAGGAGGCACTGCCTTGCGGCCTTGCCATACTTATTGTGGCAGATGAGGAAACAGGCAATGCGCATGGCATAGACTTTGTTACCTCCCATAAGCCGCATATATTTTCTAAGCACGATAAAATTCTTGTGCCAGACTATGGCTCTGCCACGGGTGACACTATTGAAGTGGCAGAAAAAGGTGTATTATGGCTCAAAGTTACGGTAACAGGCAAGCAATGCCATGCTTCTTCCCCAGATTCTGGCAAAAATGCCCTGCTTGCTGCCGCACACTTTATTACCCGTGTACCCTTGCTGGAAGAGCGCTATAATGCGCTGAACCCGCTTTTTTCTCCTTCGCGCACCACTTTTGTGCCCACAAGGCATGATGCTAATGTTCCCAATATTAACACCATGCCTGGCAAAGACGTTTTTTTTGTTGATTGCCGTATTTTGCCCTGCTATTCTATTGATGGTATTTTCCATGCCTTTCAGGTTTTGGCGGAAAAAGTGGGCGAAGAGTTTGGCGTGGCTATAGAAGTGGAAGAAGTGAACCGTGAACCGCTTTTTCCCCCAACCCCGGACGATGCCGCCATTGTACAAAGCCTGAAAGCAGGTATAGCGCGTGTGTATGGGCTGGAAGCAAAAACCTGTGGGGCAGGTGGCTCTACAGTTGCAGGGCATATACGCGGCTGTGGCTATTATGCGGCTGCCTGGCAAAAAGCTATACCCAATTACCATGCGCCTAATGAAGGCTCGCGCATTTCTTCTGCTGTGCGGGATGCTATGGTGTATGCCTGTATGCTGTTTTCCTGATTTTTCTGCTTTATTTTGCTTGTTTTTTGTTTTCTTGCTTTTTTGGTTTCCCTGCATTTCTGCTTATGCTCTGTCATGTGTGACCATACGACAAGGAATACAACATGCCTCTTCTTCCCAGAACCATGCGCGCTGCCCTGCACACAAATCCTTCCCGGTCTTCTGCTATGCGGGAAGGTGGCCCCATGCACCCCAAACTGCTTACTGTGCTGCGTAGCGGGTATACTGCAAAGGACTTTAGTAAAGACCTTGTTGCCGGCATAACAGTTGGTATTGTGGCTATGCCCCTTGCTATGGCCTTTGCCATAGCAAGTGGTCTTACCCCAATACATGGCTTGTATACCGCCATTATTGCGGGTATAGTTATTGGTTTTATGGGTGGCAGCCGCGTACAGGTAAGTGGACCCACTGGCGCTTTTGTGGTGATAATTTACAGCATTGTGTACCGTCATGGGTACGATGGGCTTGTTATTACTACCATTTTGGCGGGGTTTATTCTTATAGTGGCAGGCTTATGCAGGCTGGGCAGTATTATTAAATTTATCCCGTATCCTGTTACCACTGGTTTTACAGCAGGCATTGCGGTTATTATATTTTCTTCTCAAATACCAGACCTTTTTGGCTTTAACGCAGGCCAGGTGCCACCAGAATTTTTTGAAAAATGGATACTGTATTTCCAAAATATTGGTGGTCTTTCCTGGCTTACAACAGGTGTAGCCTCCGCAACCCTTGTTATTATGCTGCTTGTGCGGCATTTTAAACCTTCCATACCAGCCCCGGTAGTGGGGGTTTTATTTGGCGCGGCTCTTGTGTGGATTTTTGGTTTGCCCGTAGAAACTGTAGCCAGCAAGTTTGGGGCTATCCCTGCAGAATTGCCTTCTTTTCATTGGCCGGAAATAACGCTGGAACGTATACAGCTTCTTTTCCCGGATGCTGTCACCATTGCTCTGCTTGCTGGTATTGAGTCTTTGCTTACCTGTGTTGTAGCAGACAGCATGACAGGTGACCGCCACTATTCTAATATGGAGCTTGTGGCCCAAGGAACAGGCAATCTTGCCAGCGCCCTGTTTGGTGGCATACCTGCCACTGGTGCCATTGCCCGCACATCTACTAATATATTCAGTGGCGCGCGTAGCCCTTTTTCTGCTATTATCCACGGGTTTACTGTGTTGCTTTTTGTGCTGTGGCTTTCTCCCCTTACTTCTGCCATACCGCTTGCCAGCCTTGCGGCTGTTATGCTTATTATTGCCTATGGCATGGTGGAAATGAAGGCGGTTAAAACCATTATGCGTGGCCCTGTTGCAGATTGGGGTGTTATGCTGCTTACTTTTGGCCTCACAGTGGTTTTAGACCTCACTGTGGCAGTGTATATGGGGGTTATTGTTGCCTCCTTGCTTTTTATGAGCCGTATGAGCAATGCTTCCAGCGTAAAAGAAGTACCTTGCGAAAATTTTATTGGCCCCATGCCTGCTGCCACAGCAGAAGACCTGGCCCGTGAAGCTGAGGAAATAGAAGGGAATTTTGCCCAGCCAGCTTTGCCGGAGGGCGTGCGCATTTTCAATGTTAATGGCCCCTTTTTCTTTGGTATGGTAGACCGCTTCCAGAATGCGCTTACATATGATGATGCCAGAACAAAAGTCTTTATTATCAACATTCAAAATGTGCCCACCATTTACGCTTA
>CAZPTC010000252.1:0-3760 GCA_964589455.1 uncultured Desulfovibrionaceae bacterium
ATATGCACGGGAAAAGCCTGCTCCCCATGGCACGCGGTGAAGTAGAAAGCATCCGTGACTATGCCATTGCCGGTTACTACAAGTTCTCCTGGTCCATTATTACCGAAGACTGGAGCTATATACACTGGCTGGACAAGCAGGAAGACGCCACACAGGCATCATACTTTACAGCTATGGCTGGCGACGCATGCGGCGACGCTTTTGAAAAAGCCTTTATGTCTCCTGAAGAACGCGCTGCCAAAGCACAGGGAAATGCCACCCTGCAAAAACAGGCTGAAGAAAGCCTTAAAAGCTCTAAGGCTGCCGCAGACTACCTTGCAGAACGCTCCCTTGACGGCGCAGACCAATGGTCTTGCACGCCGGCAACACGAAGCGATGTACCGGAAGGTAATGAACTGTATGATCGCCATAAAGACCCCTTCCAGCTACATAATGTCATTGATAAGTACCCCGATGTAGCAAATATGCTCAATAAAAAGCTTATGGACATTATGGCAACACTTAAGAATAGTTAAGGGAATGGGGCAAGTATATTTACTTGCCCCATTTATTCTACCAACACCATAAGGAGAAAACACATGCTCTCAACAAAACGTACATTGGTAGCTGGGCTTTTGGCTGTAGCACTTGCAATGCCCCTTACTACTCAGGCGGCAGAGTATTCCCTTACCATGCAAACAAACTCCCCTGAAGCAAGCATGGTAACTATTGTTCTCAAAGAATGGGCAAAAACTATTGAAGAAAAATCTCAGGGTCGTGTTTCCATAAAGCTTGTCAGCAACTCTGCTATTACACGCCTTGAAGGCTCCTATAAAGGTGTAGAAGCAGGTGCCGTAGACATTAGCACATTTTCCCCACACTTTGTTATGAATGACTTACCCTATGCAAATGCAGCATATCCCTGCGCAAGCCGTGATGCAGTGCATGGTACAAAGTTTCTCTGGAAGCTGTATAATGAGCAGGAAGAAATGCGGAAGGACCTTGAAAAGGTAGAAGTTCTTGCTATGTGGGCAACAGATAGAGACTGTTTTCTTTCTATAAAAGAACCCCTGCTGAAGCCAGAAAGCTTTAAAGGCAAACGCCTTATGATTATGGCCGCTGGGCCAAATGCAGACACAATGGCCGGCATGGGTGCAACCCCTGTGCAAGTGGGCGTTGGTGAAGTATACGTTGGCCTGCAAAGGGGTATGGGAGAAGGCTTGTTAGCGTCTGTGCCCATGATACGCTCCCTCAAACTTAATGAAGTAATAAAGTACGTTGTGGTATTTCCTGTGCAGGGCAGTACAAGCTACCTTGCTATGAATAAAGACCTTTTTAATGACTTACCCCAAGACCTTCAGGCTATTTTCAAAGAAAACTCTGGCGAAGCATTTTCTACGAAAATAGCCCAAATGGCCTTTGATGCTTCTAACAAAGATTTAGAGCAATGTGCCGCTGAAGGTATACAGATTATTTACCCCACAGAAGAAGAAGCCGAAGCGCTACGTCATCATTTTATGACAACTGGCTTGGAATCTTGGAGGGTTCTGCTCTCTAAGTCACGCCTTGCACCTAACTTTGATGCGTGGGTAAAAACAGTGTATGACACGGCCAATTCATTATTGTAGCAAAGGGTTTTCTGCACATTATCCATAGGAACACACTATGCCTATCCCAGAATACACGCATGGAATGCTAATCGCTACAGGCACATTTTTACCACCCTTAAACAAAATAGAGTCTTGTTTTAACTTCCTTATGGAAAAGTTTGTTCTTATTGCAAGCTTGGCCCTTGTAGGACTTACAGTTCCCATAACGATTGATGTCATTTTACGTCTTTTTACTTCTTACTCTGTTTTTGGCCTCCTGGATATGGAAAGTATTGGCCTGCTCACTATAGGCTTTTTTTCTGTGGGCTGCGCAACAGCAAAAAGAATGAATCTTCAGGTAGACATTCTGTTTCAGCTTTTCTCTAAAACATGGCAACTGCGTCTTCATTTCCCCTAGTAAAAGAAGACGCAGTTGCCATGTTTCAGCTTTTCTCTAAAACATGGCAACTGCGTCTTCTTTTACTAGGGGAAATGGTCGCTATGTTTTATGGGGTTATACTTGCATATTATACGTTTAATGCAGCAATGGATGAAACATCTACATTTGCGGTACTCCATTGGCCCCTTAAACCATTTATACTTTTCAGTACACTTGGGCTTCTCACTATGGCACTGGCTGCATTTTTTCAGTTTTGTCACAGCATAATTGACAGAGTACAGCAAAAAGACTTTATTGGTATACTTTGCATAACGGGCATTTTTATTCTTACTGCAGCCATGCCCTTTCTTTATAAATACTCTGGCTTAGGCCTATCAACCCTTGCGGTTGGTTCCATTGGCTTTTTGCTTGTCTTTGTATTCCTTATGCTGCGTATCCCCCTTGGCATGACTATGGGCTTTGTAGGCATTATTGGGCTTTTTGCCCTTATGCGCACAACAACAGCAGTGGGCGTAACAGTGGGTATGGTGCCTTTTAGGCAGTGTTCAGAATTTATTTTTCTTGCACTGCCTATGTTTATGCTGATGGGCCAAATGATTTCTTTAGCAGGCCTTTCAGATGACCTTTTCGACTGTGCCCAAAAATGGTTTGGACGCCTGCCGGGTGGCCTTGCTGTTGCAGCCGTTGCTGGCTGTGCAGGTTTTGGCGCAGTTAGCGGTGACTCTATGGCAACATGCGCCACCATGACTGCCGTGGCATTACCCCCTATGCAGGAAAAAGGCTATGACCTTTCCCTTGCAACTGGGGCCCTTGCTGCAGGGGGAACACTGGGTATTCTTATACCGCCAAGTTCTGGCTTTATTGTTTTTTCTATTATGACAGAAGTTTCTGTAGGCAAGCTTTTTACAGCAGGCATTTTGCCGGGTATTTTACTTACCTTAATTTTTATGGCTATTGTCATGATTCAGGTAAAAAGAAAACCAAGCCTTGCGCCAAAAGGAGAGCATATTTCCCTCAAAGAAAAGCTTATTTCTTTGAAAGGTATTATTCCTGTTGCTCTGCTTTTTTGCGTTGTGGTGGGCGGCATTATGAATGGCACGTTTTCCCCTGGTGAAGGCGGGGCCATTGGTGCGCTGCTTAGTCTTTTAATAGCCATTTACCGTGGCCGTGTTACAATAAAAGGCCTGTACCAAAACATTTTAAAAGCAACAACCATGGTGGGCAATATCTTTGTTCTTTTGGTTGGCGTGTTTATTTTTGGTGTGTTCCTTACAACATCGCACCTGCCTATGCTTTTGTCAGAATTTGTGCTTAGCCTTAACACAAGCCCGTACCTTATTTTGACTATTGTACTTGTGTTTTACATTCTCCTTGGCTTTGTTATGAGTGTGCAGCCCATGATGATGCTTACACTGCCCGCTATTTTCCCCATGATTACAGCCCTTGGCTTTGATGGAGTCTGGTTTGGTGTAGTAACTGTTATTGTTATGGAAATGGGTCTTATAACCCCGCCCATTGGCCTTAATGTGTTCACACTGTCAGCGGTTGCGCCAACTATCCCGTTAACTACTATATTCAAAGGTGTTATGCCATTTTTCTTTGGTATGTGCCTTTGTGTTCTTCTGCTTATTCTTTTCCCACAAATCGCGTTGGTACTTTTATAAAGAACGCGCATAAAAAACAAAACCATAGGGCGCTTTTTCCGTTTTTCCGGAAAAGGCGCCCTCAACTATTAGGCAATATCTAAAAATTATAAATAGTTATTGCAATAATTTTCAAAAGACATGCTTGC
>CAZPTC010000253.1:0-3715 GCA_964589455.1 uncultured Desulfovibrionaceae bacterium
AAGCACGTCGTTGTTCTTCATCTGGGACATGGAAGACTCCTTAAAATAGACAAAACTGTAAAAGTGTGAATATGCGGTTTTCATCTTCTAAATGTTTTCTTTTCCAGAAGCAAGCATTTTTTTGTGGCTTTTAAATTTTAATACCCCGAAACATGGGAGAAAAGGTATTTTTGTATTTTTACAATTTTGTTATTTTACAAGCATACCTAGGTTGACAAGGAAGCGAAAAAAGCTAATGTAAGAAAATACCACTTCACCCTTTTATCCCCAGAATACCGTATGACCCAAAAAAATGATATAGGCGCAGCCCTGTTAGATGCCCTGCAGTTTGAACACTGGCTGCGTTATTTTTTTCTGCCACCCGCAGATGATGCAGACAATACTGCCCCCAAAGCAGAAGAGCAAGAAGTAGCGGAACAGGAAGAATACCTTGCTATTCCCCCAGCGTGGCAAGCCCGCATACAGGCAGAATGCCCCCATTTTGCCCCCCTTGCCAGAACCCTTGCCGCCAGCCCCATTTCTTTAGAGCATGCGCGCGTAACGGTTTTTGCCTTTGTACAGCAAAAAGCCGGTATGGAAGAAGACGCCTTTTATACCCTAGTGCCCGGCCTTGTGGATGACCCTGTTTTTCGCCGCAATTTAGATGCCTTCCACGGCTTTGTAGAAGCGGAGTCTGAAGCAGAATACGCACACGGCCCCAAGGAACCTGTACCCTTTGCAGAGTGGCAGATGCAATGCGCAGCCTGGGCAGAAGAAAATGCCAATTTGCGGGTAACCACCATACCCGTGTACGAAAAGCCAGAGTAGCCTGAGCGGCCTTTACGCAACGCACGGCAAAAAAATGTTTTTGCGTGTGCTACGCAATAGCCCCACGCGGCAAGGCAAAGTCCCCTGCCCAGTCTGGCATACAGGTAAATTCCCTGCCCTGCCATACTGCACGCCAGGCATGCAGTTTCAGGCTTTCGCCGTCCTTGCGCCCGTATTTTCCATCTCCCCATAAAGGAAAGCCACGGCTTGCGCACTGCACCCGTATCTGGTGGGTTCTGCCTGTTAAAAGACGCACCCGCAAAAGACTGGCTGGCTGGCTGGCCATGCCCTCCCCCCGCGCATTTTTGCCGCCAATACGCGTATGGCAGATAAGCTGAAATTCTGCCCGCGCAAGTTTGGCGTCTGGACTGGCTGTATTGGCATTGGCTATATTGGCTGGCACAGTATGGGGTTGCACAACGCACACCAGCTCCCTGCCTGCCACCATCTTCTTTTCCACAAAATCTTCCAGTACCCCACTTGGGTATTCCCACATGCCATGCACAAAAGCCAGATACTCTTTTTGCAAAGGCGCGTCTTCCTCTGCACTGGTACCCGCAAAGGCTTCCTGCAACGCCCTTTGGCTGCTGTATGTTTTGCCGGCAAACAAAAGCCCGCTGGTGTCTTTATCCAGCCTGTGGGCGGGTGCCGGTACAAAAGCCGCCCCTTTATACAAGGCCGCCATTTCTGAAGCCACACTCAGGCTATACCCTGTGCCTCCCTGGCTTGGGAAGCCCGCTTTTTTATGCACCACCAAAAGCTCTGCATCTTCAAATACCACCGTGTAGCTTTGGGCATGGCCTTTCTGCCTTAACCGCTTTTCCATTCCCCTTAGGGCTTCCGGTCTGAGCAAATCTGGCTGGCCGGCCTCATCCGGCTGGCTGGCCTCATCTGGCTGGCCTGGCCCACCACCCTCTATACCCATACGCTTTGCAAATGGTGGCACCCGCACATCGTCGCCCTCTGCCAATCTTTCAAAAGGCTGCGCCCTTTTCCCATTCACCCGCACCTGACCTGTGCGCACCCATTTATGGAAAAAAGGCGCGTCCGCCTCTTCCAGACGACGCGCCAAAAATGCCAAAAGCTTTTGCCCGGCTTCTTCTCTGCGTACAATAAGCCCAGTAGCCTTATTGTCCAACAAGGTTTGTCCGCTGCCTTAACGCTTCTTTTATTACCGTAAGGTCTTCTGCCCTTGCCTGCAAACCCATTTCTGCAGAGCCGCCAAAGCAGCGGAAAACATCGCCGCCGCCGTCAAACTCCACAAAACCGGCAGAAATAGCCCGCGCATAAGGCAAAACATCTCTAAAATCCACATGGTCTACCCTGCGGGGAAACAAAAACGCAATGGGCTGCCCCATAAAATCTTCCATAATAAGGTACTTCATATAGCCTCCACGCTTGTATACTACCCATTTCCCCACGCAATGCCAAGAAAATTTTCCCTGTAAAAAATGCTCGACCTTTGGAAAAAAATGGACTATAAAAAACCTCTTATATGGAACAACAACATGGCATTCTTGTTTTAGACAAACCCCAGGGTCTTTCCTCCGCACAATGCGTAGGGCGGGTTAAACGCCTTGGTCAAAAGAAAATAGGCCATGCTGGTACCCTTGACCCTATGGCTACAGGCGTTTTGCTGGTACTTTTGGGGCAGGCCACCAAACTTTCCCCCTACCTGCTGGAAGCTGGCATGAAAACCTATTCCGGCGAAATTGCCCTTGGCGCAGAAACCGATACCTGGGACGCAGACGGCCAAATTGTGGCCCAAATGCCTGTTCCCCCGCTTACAGAAAACCTGCTTGCCGCGGAAATTGCCCTCTGGCTTGGTGAATCTGACCAGCCTGTTCCCCCATACTCCGCCGCCAAACACCAGGGCCAACCCCTTTACAAACTCGCCAGACAGGGGAAACCTACCCCCCAGAAGGTGAAACATATTTTTGTTTCGCACGCCGAAATGTTGGGTCTCAGAATGGCTGAAACCCCGGTTGTGCGCTTCCGTGTGACCTGCTCCTCCGGCTCCTACATACGCTCCCTGGCCCACAGCTTGGGGAAGCGCGAAAGCCTTGGCTCCTGCGGCGCCCATTTGCGCCAACTCACACGGGAATACAGCCACCCTTTTTCCCTTGCACAGGCCATATCTTTAGATGCCCTGCTTGCAGAGCCAGAATTACTCCCCGTTTACGTTCAGCCTATGGAGGCCGCCCTTGACTGGCCCCTCCTCCCCCTTACCCCCGCAGAATGCGACCTTGTAAGAAACGGCAGAACCATTGCCCACAGGCAAGACTTTGGGACCCATACTCCCCAAAATCGCGCCTTTTTAAAGGCTCCAGACGGAGAACTTCTTGCCCTCGCCAGCGCCCATTTACCCGATACGGAAAATTCCCTGCCGCACTGGAAAATACTAAGGGGACTGTTCTCAACCACCTGACCCTTGCATACCGCAAGGCTTGGAGGATATTGCTGTGGTTATGGATACCGCCCAAAAACAAGCCGTTATTGCCGCCCACGCCAAACACGAAGGCGACACCGGCTCCCCTGAAGTGCAAATTGCCCTGCTCACCGCCCGTATTGACGGCCTGACAGACCACTTCAAAGCACACAAAAAAGACTTCCACTCCCGTACAGGCCTGCTGAAACTCGTTGGCCAGCGCCGTAAGCTGCTCAATTACCTCAAAACTACCGATATTCAGCGTTACCGCGCCCTTATCGAAAAACTCGGCCTTAGGAAGTAAGTAAGTAAGTAAGAAATTTAAGAGAGGTTGGGGGGGATAATCCCCCCCAAACCCCCTTATTTCGCGAGGGTGGCGGCTTGACACTTGCTGCGCAAGCTGCCTGCGCCGCCACCCTCGCGTAATAAAAGGCTTTGGAAAGATTTTTTCTTTGAAATATTTCCTTGTTTTCCCCCAAG
>CAZPTC010000254.1:0-3702 GCA_964589455.1 uncultured Desulfovibrionaceae bacterium
TTTTTGTAAACCAGCAGTTGTTTGTTGTACTAATGAAGTGTTTACTAAATTTTGTGCTGTATGCTCTTACCCAAAAAGCAGCGGCACTAACACGGCAATAAGGGGGTTTGGGGGGGATTATCCCCCCCAATCAACTCTTCACCCCAACCAGCTCTTCAAAAGGAAGTTCCTATGGATGCGACAGTACAAAAAAAAGCCTCAAAAATCCGTTTGCTGGTGCTGGATGTAGATGGCGTCTGCACAGATGGCAAGCTGGTGTACGGGGGAGATGGCACAATTGGCAAAATATTCCATGCGCATGATGGTATAGGGATAAAAACGGCGCATAAGGCAGGCATTCTTATTGGGGTTATCACGGGGCGGGATGATGCGTGTGTGCGGAGCAGGGTAGAATCTTTGAAAATAGAGGATTACTACCCTGGGTTTGAGAGCAAGGGGCCAGCTTTGGAAAAAATGGTACAGAAGTATGGTCTTAGCATGGAAGAATGTGCGTATTTGGGGGATGACTGGATAGATTTAGACCCCATGTCAGTGGTAGGCCTGCCAATGGCTGTGGCAAATGCGCGGCCAGAGGTAAAGGCGGCAGCGCTTTATGTAACGCAGGCCTGTGGTGGTGAGGGGGCCGTGCGGGAGGCCATAGAGCTTTTGCTTGCTGCCCAGGGAAAACATGGCCCGGATTTTTGGGTGCACTAGGTATTTGGGAACACTATGCGGCGTATTTTGTCTCTCCTTCTTCTGCTTATTTTTCTTGGGGGTGCCTTTGCTGCGTGGCAATGGTGGGAGCAGCGGCGTGTGTTGCAGGCATTGACAGAGGTTATCCAGTCAACAGTGCTGGAAGATTTGCTGCAAGAAAAAGCGGAAGAGCTGAAAACGGGTGTACCAGATGAAATAAACCTGGCATTTACGGGTTTAAATCTGGTACAGGGGGATGATGGTTTGGAAATTTGGCGCTTAAATGCGCAATGGGCTACACTCAGGCAGGAATCTGGGCTTATAGAAGCCAAAGAACCCAAAGCCCGTTACCGTGTAGGGGAAGGCGAAGGGGAAAATTACTTGTTTGTAGAGGCAGATAATGCGCTGGTGAGTGAAAACCAGTCTCACCTCACCTTGACAGGCCATGTAGAGGCGCAATACAAGGAAGATGTTTTGCAAAGCCCGGTGGCGGAATTTCAGAATGAAAACCGCACCTTGTTTTTTCCGGAGGGTGCAAGCCTTTCCGGCCCTAAGCTTTCTGGAACAACAGGGTATGCGGAGTGGAATTTAGAGAATAATGTGCTGGAAGCTTCTGGCGGGGTAAACCTTGTGTGGACTATGCCAGCACCAGAGCAAATACCGGCGCAAGAAGGCGAGCAGCCTACGGAAGAAAAAGTTGACTAGAAATAGCTGAATAACATTATGCTGGGGGGAAAACCCATGTTGCCCACTATAGAACGGTTTTTGCGCACAGCACTGTGTGTGTTTGCTCTTGTTACAGCGCCTTTACCTGCATTAGCTGCACCTAATGGTGCAGCGGCCATGCCGGGTGGTGGGGACTTAGGCACTGGCCCCTTAAAAATATCGTCAGACACCATGACGTATGACGCGGCAAAATCCAATGTGGTGTTTAAGGGCAAGGTGTATGTAGAGCGGGATGCTTTAAAGCTGTGGGCCAATACTATTACGCTGTATTTAAAGCCTTCGGAAAAAAAGGACGCTGCAGAAGCGGATATGCTGGCGGGTATGCAGTCTGGAGATGTGGACAAAATTGTGGCAGAGGGAAGCGTAAAGTTTTCGTACAATGCCCAGAATGGGGAATCGCAAAAGGCAACATATACAGCAAGTAATGGTTTGTTGCTGCTGGAAGGGAACCCCATTTTGCGAGATGGGGAAAACTTTGTTAAAGGCTCTGTGATTAAGTATTATATGAACGAGAACAGAAGCGAGGTTCTGGGCGGCCAGGGTGGCCGTGTAGAAGCGGTGTTTTCTCAACCCCAAAAGGCAAAGGCGCAGTAATGCACGCTACGTTAAGCGGCATAGGGCTGCAAAAATCTTTTGGCGCCAAGCATGTTGTGCGGGATGTGACGTTTGAAATGCGCCAGGGCGAAATTATGGGGCTTTTAGGCCCTAATGGCGCAGGTAAAACCACTACATTTTATATGCTTACAGGTATTATTAAGCCCACTAAAGGGCAGGTGCTGCTTTCTGGTAAAGATATAGGCACTTGGCCGCTTTACAGACGTGCCCGTGTGGGGCTTAGCTATTTGCCGCAAGAAAGCTCTATTTTCAAAAAGCTTACAGTGTACCAAAACCTTTCTATTATTATGGAGCACGTGGGCCTTACCCGCAGTGCCCAAAAAAACGCACAGATGAGCTACTGGAAGAGTTTGGGCTAACGCGCCTTGCAAAGTCTTTTGCGGGGCATCTATCTGGTGGGGAGCGCCGCAGACTGGAAATTGCGCGCTGCCTTATACGCGACCCGCTTTTTGTGCTGTTAGACGAGCCTTTTGCGGGCATAGACCCCTTGGCAGTGGGTGACATACAGGGGCTTATCCGCCGCTTAAAAGAGCGTGGTATTGGGGTACTCATTTCAGACCACAATGTGCGCGAAACCCTTTCTATTTGTGACCAGGCGGCCCTCATGTTTGAAGGCGCCCTGCTTATGACGGGCACTCCAGAGGAAATAGTGGCGGATGAAAGGGCCAGAACTGTGTACCTGGGGGAACGCTTTTCTTTGGGGTAGCTGCAATCAATTCCCTGATGCCAGGAAATCGCTCAATAGCCCATAAGAAATTTTTACTGCCTTGACCGATTCTCATTCAGGCTTATCATAATTTTAACTTTGCCTTTTCTGGAGTTTTTACATGCTCAACTATCTTTTTGGTAAACTTTTCGGTACACGCAATGATCGCTATATCAAAACACTGCGTTCCAATATTAAAAAAATCAATGCGTTGGAGCCTGCCATGCAGGCGCTGGCGGATGAAGAGCTGGCCCCCACGCTGGCTGCATACAAGGCGCGCGTGCAAAAAGGCGAAAAATTGGATGCCATTTTGCCAGAAGTGTTTGCCTTGGTAAGAGAAACCAGCCGCCGCGTGCTTAATATGCGCCATTATGATGTGCAGCTTATAGGCGGTATGGTGCTGCATTCTGGTAAAATTGCAGAAATGAAAACCGGTGAAGGTAAAACCCTTGTGGCTACCTTGCCTGTTGTGCTTAATGCCTTGGAAGGCAAGGGCGTGCATGTTGTAACAGTAAACGATTACCTGGCCTCGCGTGACAGCGAATGGATGGGCAAAGTGTATAAGGCACTTGGCCTTACTGTTGGCGTAATTGTGCATGGTCTTTCGGATGAAGAGCGTCAGGCTGCGTATGCCGCAGATATAACTTATGGCACAAATAATGAGTTTGGCTTTGACTATCTGCGCGATAACATGAAGTTTTATGCACACCAGCTTGTGCAGCGTTCTCCCCATTACGCTATTGTGGACGAAGTGGACTCCATTCTTATAGACGAAGCCAGAACCCCCCTTATTATTTCCGGTGCAAGCGATGATTCTGTTGGTATGTACCGCCAGATGGACGAACTTGTGCGCCGCCTGGTTAAAGATACCCACTTCACTATTGATGAAAAAGCCCGCACAGCCCTGCTTACAGAAGAAGGCGTGGCAGAAGCAGAAAAACTTTTGCAGATAGAGAATTTGTGTGACCCCAATAATATCAGCT
>CAZPTC010000255.1:0-3696 GCA_964589455.1 uncultured Desulfovibrionaceae bacterium
AGGCACAAGGTCTACAATATTGCACACACGCTTGAGGACAAAGTTTTGCTTAATGCCCAGCTTGGGACCATAGAAAACGCAAAGAGTGCGTAAGTCGCCTATGCCATAGCCAGAAGTGGGCAAAATAGCGCCGTGCTGCATAGAGTATTCTGGCCATACTGCGTAGACAACATCGCCGCACTGTTCGCCCCAAAGGCCCATCATCATGGCTTCACGCTTAGGCAAGGCAAGGCAGAAGGGACGTTTGCCAGTTTTGGGGTGTGTATAGGTCATAAGAGCGTCAATAATTTCCCGCTGGGTCTTCTCGTAATCTTCTGGTGCTACAATACCTTCCGGGTCACGGCCTTTCAGGTTCACATACACATAGCACATGCGCTGGGGTATGGCACGGGACTTGCTGGCATCCACAGTTTGGCCAAGCACAGCAAAGCTTTCGCGCACGTTTTCCGGTATGCCTTCCAAATCTTGCATATTCAAATTCAGCTCTTTATTCACAGTAAGGCCGGCCTTGGTGAGCACATCCATAAGGTCTACACCAGGGCCATCCGGGGTAGCGCCGTGGTCAGAAATAAGGGTGACAAGGGTATCCTCATTAAAGAGGGCAAGCAGGCGGCCAAGGTAGCGGTCTGCATGGATATACAGCGTGTGGTGGCATTCCCACGCTTTTGCGTGTGCTGCCTTGCTGGTGCAGGTGGCGGGGTCTAGTTCTGTCATAAGAACGTGGTAAATATAGTCTGTGGGGTGGGCGTGGGAGTAGAAAATATCCCAGGCAGACTGGTCACCCAGCAGCTTTTCTGCGCAGTTACCCAAAAATTCGTAGTGCAGGCCAATAACTTCCATCCACATATCAAGGTCAAACCAGCCCATAGAAAGGGCAAACATGCCGCAGTTATTGGTGGCAATGCCATCGCAGTCGCAAAGGCCGGCGGCTTTAGAAGGAGGGTAGCACCAGTATTCGCCGTCTATATTAAGCGCGTGAGAAAGATAGAGGCGGAAGGAAGAAGCGTCGTCAGAGTCCATGCTGATAAGCTTGGCCATAAAGTGTATTTCTTTGGATGTGCCATCTGCCAACAGCCCTTCTGCGCGCACACGTTTTGTCCATTCACCAGTTTTAATGGTAAAATAGGCTTTGGCAAAGTCTTTGCTGGAGGAAAGGGTGACAGTGTCATACCCATTGCCAAGGTCACGCACAAGCACATGCCATGTGGGGTGTCCGGTCTTGAATATAGAACCAGGGTACGGCACAGCAAAGGAAAATTCTAAGGGGTCATCCCCAAGCTCTGGTACATTGCTCCAGCCTGTAGCGGGCTTCCAGTCTACACGTACGGTATTGCCGGGGTAGGTGTCTGTCGTAAGCAGGGTATCGTCGCAAAAGCTGTAGCGGGTGGGGGTAAGGGGGGTGCGTTCTTCCCCAAATTCCTTGGCAAGCCAATAGGTATCAATAAATACACCGGGTGTAAGGGAGGCCCCGCCCACAACTGTGCCGTTTTTCAGGCGCTTATGGGCATTATAGGACATGGGGTAATTAAGAATAACAGATTTTTTGCCTATTTTTTCAGCGGCTTCCCATATAGATTCAGACTCCACATAGTCCCAGTTAAAGGAGTTGTGGGTATTGGCACCTTCCGGTGTGGTGCCGGGTATGTTGCGCCAAAAGTCTGTGACATTATTTGTGCCTGGCCATGCCCCTGTTGCCATACATGTCCAGTTTGGCGGGGTAATAGTAGGAAAAGGCACCAGACAGTTTTCTGTTACTGTACCATTTTCAAATACTTTTTTAAAATTAGGGGCAATGCCTTCTTCAATGTGCTTGCGCACAAGATGGGTGAGGGCACAGTCAAAGCCAAGCAGGGCAATCTTTTGGGGAGCCTTCATAGAGTACCTCATTTTTTTTGTTGTGTTGTTCTGTTATTCACAAGCCAGCAGCCTTGCGCAAAAATTTATCACAAGCAAACCCCTGAGGCAAGGGGGTATGGGAAAAGAAAATGAGAGTATTACTCTCATTTTAATACGGATGATACATCCCATTGCCTTTGCCGCCCACCAGCTACTTTGCTTACTGGGCGGCAAAGCACGGCACTCCTACTCTCTGCTCTTCATATCTTCAATAAGGCGCGCCAGATTTTGGGCCTGAACAGAAAGTTCTGCCACTGCATGTGCAGCTTCTGCCATAGCCTGTCCTGTTTCAGCAGCAGCGCTGTTTATGGTGCTGAGCGAACGGTTTACTTCTTCTGAAGTGGCAGACTGTTGCTCTGCCGCAGTTGCTATAGTACGCACCTGATCCGCGCTTGTTTCCACAAGCTGCACAATTTCTACAAGCGCGCTTCCTGCCTGTTGCACAAGCTCTGTTGCCTGGGTAATAATTTGACTGGATGAATCTACATTGCGCATATTTTTTTCTGCACTTTGCTGCACACCCTTAATTGCGCTGCCCACTTCTACAGTGGCGTGCATGGTTTTTTCTGCCAGTTTGCGCACTTCATCTGCCACAACAGCAAAGCCGCGGCCTGCTTCGCCCGCACGGGCAGCTTCAATAGCGGCATTTAGCGCCAATAAATTGGTCTGGTCTGCAATATCAGAAATAACATTAAGAATAGTGCCTATGGATTCTGCCTGTTGGCCAAGCTGCTGCATATCATCTTTTAATTGTGAAGACTGCCGCTCTACTTCATGTATGCTCTCCACAACACGTTCCACAATAGTGGCTCCACGTTCTGCCTTTGTTTTGGCACCTGCAGAAACTTCTGCCGCGCCCCCTGCGCTGCGCGCCACTTCAAGCACAGTAGAATTCATTTCTTCCATAGCAGTTGCGGTTTCATTAAGGCGCTCTGCGGCAATGGCTGCACCCCTCTCCGACTGCCTCACCTGCCCGGCAAGTTCTTCTGCTGCGGCTGCCATGTGCGTGGAAATACTGCTTGCTTCTTCTGCAACACGCAAAATAGCGCGTTCATTCTTTTTGAGTTCTGTAATATCTGTAATAAAAAGAAGTAGAGAGGCAATGCCCCCCATTGCGTCCAACATGGGAATAACCTGGTAGTTTACAAATATATCTTTACCCCCTGGGTGTGCGTTAGTTTCTGCGCTTGCAGGCTTGCGGGTTTTAACGGCAACATGCAGAGCGTTTTGGTCACTCGCGCTGTCGTCAAATACAAACAGTTTTTCGCATGTCTTGCCCAGGTAGTCATTACCAGCCAAATTTCTGGCTGCGGCATTAAGGTACGCGGCCTGAAGGCTGGTATCCAGCATAGCAACGGAGGAAGGAATATTCTCAACAAGTGTCATAAAGCGGCTTAACACGGCGTTGGTGCCTTCTACCAAGGTGGCAAACTCCCCAAAAAACTGGCTGGCTTTACCTTTTGCATCTAGCTTGCCATCCGCTATACTTTTTTCAAGTGCTGCGTATTCTTTTGTTATGGCCTGTAATACTTCTGGTACAGAACGTAAGGCATTAGCCAACTGCCCAAATTCATCACGGCTGTGGATATTTAACGTCTCATGCAATTCCCCTGCTGCAATGGCTTTAGCAAAACGCACACCTTTGTTAAGGGGCGCTGTAATAGACATAATAAGCCAGTAGGCGACTATGAGGCAAAGAATAATGGCCGCTGCTGTAATAATAAACGTGAGTGTATTGTCTCTTGCCTGCGCTTCTTCCAATGCAATATTTGTGGCATTTGTCATACTTTGGCTTTCTGT
>CAZPTC010000256.1:0-3583 GCA_964589455.1 uncultured Desulfovibrionaceae bacterium
GGGAGCACCCTTTTGTTGTAACAAAAGGGTGCTCCCCTCCCTCAAACTCCCTCCCCTCTCCCAAAAAAACTTTTAATTTACTTCTGTTAAACTTAAGGGGTTCCATGTCCTCAGTCCTTACAATACGCGCCATTTCTGGCCTTTCAGGCGATATGCTGCTCACGGGTCTTGCCGTGCTGAACCATACAAGCCAGGAAGATTTACTTGGCCTTGTAGAAGCCTTGCACATTCCCCACGGTAAAGGCATAAAAATTGCCGTAGAAGCAAAAAGCCTGAACCATATAGCAGGCTTTGGCCTTAATTTAGTACTGCCAGAAGTATCGCCAGAAAGTCATCATCACACGCATCACAGCGATATACAAAACATTCTGGAAAAAAGCAGTTTGGAGTCTGGGGCAAAAGCCTTGGCGCAAAAGGCCTTTTATATTCTGGCAGAAGCAGAAGCCGCGGTTCACGGTAAAAGCGTAGGTGATGTGGCCTTCCACGAAGTTGGCGCATTAGACAGCATTGTAGATATTGCCCTTTGCAGCGCCCTTTTTCACCGCCTTGCCCCTGCCCGCTTTGTGTGCAGCCCCCTGCCCCTTGCAGATGGCAGCATTACATGCGCCCACGGCCTTTTGCCAAGCCCTGCCCCGGCTGTGTTAAAAATGCTTAAAAATGTTACGGTGCGCGGCTTTACAGGCGAAGGGGAAACCATTACCCCCACAGCCCTTGCCCTTTTAAAAGCTTTTGATGCCCAGTTTGGCCCGTGGCCTGCCATGACCGTGCAGCAAACAGCCCTTGTCTACGGCGGCAAAGTGTTTGCCCATGCCCCTAATGGAGCCATTTTTGCGTTGGGGGAAAAAACTGGGGGGAAAAGCCATTGCCACGCCCATACTGCCAGCCAAGAACATGCGTCAGCGCATTCGCACGGAAAGCATGATGGAGAACACGGCGAACATGGTGAACACAGCCATGCCCACTGAACAAATTCCTATTGGGCAAATGCCTGTTGAACAAGTGTCCAAACTGTCTGCCTTGCAAAAGGCATTAGAAAGCTTGCTGGGTGCAGCCCCCCAGCCCTTTGCCCTTGCGTATTCCGGCGGTCTGGACAGCCGTTTTCTGGCTTTTGCTGCTACCCATCTGGGCTATGCCCCCCAGCTTTTTCATGTCACAGGCCCACATATTCCACAGGCAGAAAGCGCCTACGCAAAAGACTTTGCCTTGCGCCACAGCCTGCCATATCAGGAGTTTTTCTATACTCCACTGGGTATTGAAGCGGTGCGCCACACCCATAAAGACCGCTGCTATCACTGCAAAAATGGCCTGTTTACCTTTTTGAAAACCCAAACCTCCCTGCCCCTTGCAGATGGCTCCCACTCGTCAGACACCCAAAGCTACAGACCCGGCACCAAGGCTTTACAAGAACACGGCGTGTATTCCCCCCTTGCTCTTGCTGGCCTTGAAAAGCAGGATATCCGCAACTTAGCGGCATCTCTTGGTATGGAACAGCCAAACCAGGCCGCCCGCCCCTGCCTGCTCACCCGCTTTGCCTATAATTTGGAAGTACAGGAAGATACCCTGCGTATACTGGAACAGGCAGAGGCCATTATCCATGCGCACCTGAGTGGAGAAGACTTCCGCCTGCGTGTTCTGCCAGAAGGGTTAGAGCTGCATACCTGCCACCCGCTTCCAGACAGTACACATAGCGCACTTACCGCTGCCCTGCCCTTTGCTTTTGTTTGCCGGGTTTTACCTACTCTCAGCGGCTATTTTGACACACTTACCCCATAAGGCTCTATATGCCCCTTTTAGAACTTGCGCATTTTTCCCTTGCCATTGCCCCAGAAAAAGCCCATGCACCCCAGGCCCATATTCTGGATGATGTTTCCTTCACCCTGGACAAAGGCGATACCCTTGCCCTTGTGGGGGAATCTGGCTGCGGAAAAACCATGACCAGCCTTGCCATAATGGGGCTTTTGCCAGAAAATATTCTCCATACGGGTGGCAGTATTTTATGGAATGGCAAAGACATAACCCATGCCCCAGAAAAAGAACGTATTGCCCTCAGGGGACGCGAAATGGGCATGGTCTTCCAAGAGCCGCAAACCTCACTTAACCCTGTGCTCACTATTGGCGACCAAGTTACTGAACCGCTTATCTGCCATTTTAATACCCCCAGGCAGGAAGCAAAAAAGCAGGCTGTAGAGCTTTTGGCGCGTGTGGGCTTTCCCCATGCAGCTAACAGGCTTTCTGACTACCCGCACCAGCTTTCTGGCGGTATGCGCCAGCGGGTGATGATAGCTATGGCCCTTGCCTGCAAGCCGCGCCTGCTTATTGCAGATGAACCTACTACAGCCTTGGATGTAACCCTGCAAGACCAGATTTTAGACCTGCTCACCTCCCTTGCCAAAGAAGAAGATATGGCGCTTTTGCTTATAAGCCACGATTTGCAGGTTGTGGCACAACGCGCAAACCGCGTGGGCGTTATGTATGCGGGTTCACTTGTGGAACTTGCCCCTTCTTCTGTTTTTTTCAAAGCGCCTCTTCACCCTTACAGCCAGGGGCTTATGGCGGCCTCTCCCCGTAAGCACCAAAAGGAGCGCCTTTTCACCATTCCCGGTACTGTGCCCTCCCCCAGCCAGCGCGATGCAGGCTGCCCCTTTTATTCCCGTTGCAATAAAGCTGCCGCCTTATGCAGACAGCCTGTACCTCCCCAATATTTAGAGCAAAATGGGCAAACACGCATGGTAGCCTGTATACTTTACCAGCAACATGCGGGACAAGCCTCAGACCAGCGTAAGGCTGGATAGAAGACAGGTGACACGCAAAAATGAACAACACGCACAACCCACTTGTATAACAGATAAAAATGATATTTTTGCAGAAAAAATAACCGAATGCCAAGAAAATGCTTGCCAAAGTTTATGGGTTTTGATATTTACATCTTCGCGCCGAGGTAGCTCAGTTGGTAGAGCAGGGGACTGAAAATCCCCGTGTGGGCAGTTCAATCCTGTCCCTCGGCACCACCCAAGAATATCATAAAGTCCCGCAAAGGCCAAAAACCCTTGCGGGGCTTTGCTTTTAGGAAAAGCCGCCGACCCTAATGAAGGACCTTAGCAAATCCAAGCAAAGGAAAAGTAAAAAAAGGTTAGATAGCGTTGGCGTGGCATTGCCACACGCTACGCTAAGAATACAGCATCTTTTTTGGCAGCGGTGCAAATTAGGTGTTTCGCTATTTGGACAAAAATCAATTGACGACACTATCTAGCAAACAAAAACAGACCAGCGCCCGCATAGGACGATCTGGTCTGTTATTTTGAACAAGGGGAGTGCGAGGGGGCAGAAAAACCACCCCCGTAAGAGCCGCTTGCGCCCACAAAAGGAAGCGGCCATTTTGCGTATGTGGTAAACACCCTGTACATAGAGTACAGGGCATAAACCGCAAACGAAATGGCCGCCCTTACAAGATACAGACCAAGGGAAAAAACGCCCGTTGGTCGCAATATGGTCGCAAAGTTTACTTGCAAATTCTTTGAAAACTGGTGCGCCCGCCGCGATTCGAACGCGGGGCCTTTGGCTCCGGAGGCCAACGCTCTATCCA
>CAZPTC010000257.1:0-3569 GCA_964589455.1 uncultured Desulfovibrionaceae bacterium
CTGCAGGACGCAGGGCCGAGCGTCATCTGTACTGTCACACAAAAAAGGTTTTCCCCTCCCCAAGCACATCTCACTACCCTATCCCACAAACTTCGCCAGCTATGGCGGAGGCAGCGGTAATAGCGGGGTTAGCGAGGTAAACAAGGGATTGCAGGCTGCCCATACGGCCTTTGAAGTTACGGTTTGTGGTGGCTATCGCCACTTCGCCGTCGCCCAGAATACCAAGGTGTCCGCCAAGGCAAGGGCCGCAAGAAGGCGGAGAAATAATACAGCCAGCGTCAAGGAAGATGTCAAATAAGCCTTTGTGCATGGCCTGACGCCAAATTGTGGGGGTAGCAGGAAGGATGATGCAGCGGACGTGGGGGGCAACTTTGTGGCCTTTAAAAATGGCGGCGGCTTCTTCTAAATCTGAGAGGCGACCATTGGTGCAGGAGCCGATAATAGCCTGGTTGATGCGCACATTTTTGACTTCAGAAACAGGTTTGACGTTTTCTGGTAAATGTGGGCAGGCAACAAGGGGCTCCATAGAGGAAACATCAAAGGTGATGTGCCGTTCGTAGGTGGCACCGGGGTCAGCGGCAAGCAAGGGGGCATGGGGGCGCTTGTGGGCGGCACAATAGGCCTGGGTAAGGGCATCAGAGGCGAAAAGGCCAACTTTGCCACCTGCTTCTATGGCCATATTGGCCATGGTAAGGCGGCCTTCAATGGGAAGGGAGGTGATGGCTGAGCCGTCAAATTCCAAAGCTTTGTAGAGGGCGCCATCAACACCAATTTCGCCAATAAGGCGGAGAATAAGGTCTTTGCCGCCAACATGCGGGGGAAGGGTGCCATTATAGGTAACGCGGATGGTGGGGGGCACTTTGAACCATGTTTCGCCAAGGGCCATGCCACCGGCAATATCTGTGCTGCCCATGCCTGTGGCAAAGGCGCCAAGGCCGCCATAAGTGCAGGTATGGCTGTCTGCACCAATAACAATATCGCCGGGGCCAACAAGGCCTTGTTCCGGCAACAGGGCGTGTTCAACGCCGCAGTCGCCGCCTTCGTAGTAGTGGGTGATATTGTGCTTTTGGGCAAATTTGCGCACACCCATAACCTGGTTGGCGGAATCTATGTCTTTTTGGGGGGTAAAGTGATCCATAACAAGGACAACTTTATCTTTATCAAACACGGTGGGCGCGCCCATGCCTTCAAAAGACTTGATGGCAAGGGGGGCGGTGATATCATTGGCAAGCACAAGGGACACGCGGCATGTGACAATTTGACCGGGGCCGCGCACTTCTTCCGTTGTGTGGGCTTGTAGGATTTTTTCGGCAAGGGTATGGGGCATACGTTAACTCGCTGGGAAAGACTAAGGGATGAAAAAAGGGCAGATTTGTGCAGGAAAAAGATTAAAGGGTGCTTTGGTCTTTTTCTTTAAGCACAAGGCGGCCTAAGGCATCTACATACGCTTTGGCGCTGGCGACAATAATATCCGGGTCAGAACCACGCCCCACGGATTTGTGGGGGCCGTCGCACAGGGAAACAGTAACTTCGCCCTGGGCATCTGTGCCGCCAGTAATGGCGTTCACGGCGTAGCGCTCTAACTGGGGGTTACGCCCGGAAAGATGGGCAATAACATTAAAGACAGCATCAACAGGGCCAACACCAAAGCCAGCGTGCTGTTTTTGGGTGGTAACGCCATTTTCGTTTATTTCCAAGGCAACGGCGGCAGTGGCAGGCAGATTTTGGGTAGAGCTTTGCACACTTACAGCAAGAAGCTTGTATACTTCCGGCAGGCGGTACACGGTGCCAAGCACAAGGGCTTCCAAGTCTTCATCGTGGACGGTTTTTTTCTTATCCGCAAGATTTTTAACGGCATCGAACACATTTTCAAACTCTTCTTCCGAAAGGCTGGCATAGCCAAGGGAAGCAAGTTTGGTGCGCACGGCATTACGGCCAGAGTGCTTGCCAATGACCATTTCTGATTCCAAACGGCCAATGGAGGCGGGGGTCATAATTTCGTAGGTTTCGCGGTTTTTCAGCATACCGTCTTGGTGAATGCCGGATTCATGCGCAAAGGCATTGCCGCCAATAATGGCTTTATTGGCAGGGATGGGACGGCCAATAATCATAGAAAGCATTCGGCAGGAGGGAAAAAGCTGATCTGGCTTAATGACGGTTTGCAGGCCATACACATCTGCACGGGTAAGAAGGGCCATAACCACTTCTTCAAGGGCGGCATTACCGGCACGCTCCCCAATGCCAGAAAGGGTAACTTCTGCCTGACGTGCGCCAGCTTCAAGGCCGGCAAGGGTATTGGCCACAGCAAGACCCAGGTCATCGTGGCAGTGCATGCTGTAAATAACGCTTTCGCCATTTGGGGCAGGCTTGGCGCGCTCTTTAACATAGCGGATAAGATGGGCAAGAAAGGCGGGGGTGGCATAACCCACAGTATCCGGCAGGTTGATGACACGCGCACCGGCGGCAATGGCCACATCTACTGCCTGGACAAGAAAGTCTAAGTCAGAGCGGGAGGCATCTTCTGCAGAAAATTCTACTACAGGCTTGTGAATGCCTTTAAAGGTGCTGGTAAGGGCAACGGCATGGCGCACACCTTTATCAATCATATCTAAAACTTGCTGCGGTTCTTTGCGCAGTTTGTAGGCCATGTGAATGGGGGAAGTTGCTAAAAATGTATGGATACGCGGTTTTTTGGCGTGGCAAATGGCTTCCCAGGCACGGTCAATATCAGACTCTACGCACCGGGCAAGGGCCGCAACTTCTGCATGTTCCAAAAGGCCGGCAATGGCTTGCACGGATTCAAAATCTCCCTGGCTGGAGGCAGGAAAACCCGCTTCCATACAGTCTACACCAAGGGTTTCCAGTTGTTGGGCAAGGCGCATTTTTTCATACATATTCATACTTGCGCCGGGACTTTGCTCACCATCGCGCAAGGTTGTATCAAAAATAAAAACACGCGTGTCAGAATGTTGTTTGTCGATCACCTTTGTTGTCCTTAAAAATATTAATCGGGTTGGGCAAGATTGCGCAAAATCTGTTTATTCCTTCTGGGAAGAAGAATGAAAGAGTATGCAAGACCAGAAAGAATATACAGCAAACAAAAGAGGAATATGGTCAGTCTGGGGAAGGAGAACACCACAATACACAGGGTAATAATCCCCACAAAGACACGATATGGATGCACCTTCATAAAGGTGACCTCTTTAAACGAGAAATAGCGCACACGGCTGACAAGCAGCAGTGGCACAAAAAAGCACAGCACAAGGGCAGCACCAGATACAAACATGTGCGCACCTGCGGGCAAATAGTCTGCAAAAATAACAAAGCCTGCAAATGTACAGCCCCCTGCCGGGCTAGGTAAGCCAATAAAAAAGCGTTTGGAAATATGCCCTACAGACACATTAAAGCGCGCAAGGCGCAGAGCCGCGCATACCAGAAAGAGAAAAGAAACCGCAAGACCAAGGCGGCCAAAATTATGCAGTTGCCAGCTCCAAGCTAAAAAAGCAGGGGCTACTCCAAAGGCTACAACATCTGCAACTGAGTCAAACTGCACCCCAAATTCAGATGCG
>CAZPTC010000258.1:0-3562 GCA_964589455.1 uncultured Desulfovibrionaceae bacterium
CCCATGCAGAAGATAACACCCTTACATTCAATACATTATATAAAACAAGTTCCGTACTTGGCCTGCAATTTTCAGATAAACTGAAAGGGCTTGAAGGCAAGGAAGTTGTTATAAAAGGTTTTATGGCACCGCCCTTAAAAGCAGAAGCCAAATTTTTTGTGCTTACCAAGGAACCCGTTGCCTTATGCCCCTTTTGTTCATCTGATGCAGACTGGCCAGACAGCATTTTAGTGGTATACCTGAAAAAACAGCAGGAATTTGTGCAAAATAATGCCATTATTGAAGTGCGCGGCATATTGGAAATTGGAAGTTTCCACGATGAAGAAACTGGCTTTGTAAGCCAGATACGCCTGCGGGATGCAGAATTTCGCCTTGTAAAGTAGGTGGAAGCAGAATGAAAAAAGAACACACTACGCAGGCACTCCAAGTAGAAAATGCCCGTGTGCAATGTAAAGATGGCGCAAATACCCGCATTTTGCTTTCTGTTCCCGCCTTGCATGTTGCTAAAGGGGAGCTTATTGGCATAAAAGGCGCCTCTGGTTCCGGCAAAACCACGCTTTTGCGTCTGCTCTCCGGCTTAATTGCGCCAAGTGCAGGCAGTCTGTATTGGGGCACCACCTGCTTTTCTTCTCTTAAAAGCGCCCAAAAAGCCACATGGCGCAGAGAACATGCAGGTATTATCTTTCAAGATTTCCAATTGCTCCATTCCCTCAGTGTGCTGGAAAATGTGCTTATGCCCCTTACCTTTTCCCACGCCCGCATACCTGCCCTTATGCGTGAAAAAGCGCGGGATGTGCTCAACACTGTGGGCATTACCCAGCATACGCAAAAAGCAGGCCGCCTTTCCCGCGGGGAAATGCAGCGCGTTGCCTATTGCCGCGCCATTTTGCAGGAACCCGATATCCTTTTTGCAGATGAACCCACAGCAAGCCTTGATGCCCCCAATGCCGCCCTTATACACGAGCTTTTGCTTGCCTACCACGCCACCCATGCCTGCACCATGTTTATTGTAAGCCACGATGTGGCCTTTTGCGCGCGCCTGCCGCGCTGTCTTACTTTGGAAAAGGGGAATATAATGGAGAATGCCCATGTTTAACCCCTGGCTTTTTATTAAAAGCGAATGGCGCGCTTCCCGTGGCATTATTTTAGCTCTCACCTGTCTTTTGGCGCTAAGTGTTTCTGTAGGCGCTGGTCTGCGCTTTATAGAGCGTGATATACGCGCCGCCATGAAACGCGCCGGGGAAAGTGCCAGTATCCTTATTGGCGCAAAAGGCAGCAGTGTGCAGCTTTTTCTCAGTACAGCCATGTTACAGGCAGAGGCCCTGCCCCTTATGCATGGTAACCCCCTTGCCAGTATCGCCGCACAGGAAAACGTGGCCTGGTATGCCCCCATTGCCTTGGGGGACAGCTACAAACAAAAGCCTATTATAGGCACCACCACGGCTTTTTTACATAAAGGCAAACAAAATGCCCTGGCAGAAGGCCGTTTTTTTGCTGCCACAAATGAAGCCGTTGTAGGCAGTGCTGTTGCCGCAGAATTGGGCTTGTCAGTGGGCAGCCGCTTTGCACCTATGCATGGGATGATAGCCGTGGAAGAAGAAAGCCACGGCAAAGAATACACTGTGGTGGGTGTGCTGAACCCCACCCATACCCCGCATGATGCGGCCATTTTTGTGCCTGTTGAAGCTGTTTGGCAAACGCATGGTCTTGGGCACGGTGAGACTGGGGCGTCTGGTAAAACTGGCGAGACTGGGGCGTCTGATAAAACTGGCATTTCCTCCCAAGAAAATGCCAGGGAAGAAGCAGAAAGCAGTAAGCTGCAAAATAGCGACACTGAACATAGCGACACAGAACATAGTAGCCCAGAACATAATGACGCGGAATATGAAGGCCAGCCCATACACGAAGAAGACTTGCCCCATTGGCCCGCTTTGCCCGGTATTTCTGCTCTTATTGTAGAGCCTGTAAATATAGCGGCTGCGTATAAAATACGCACAGCATGGAATACAGACTTTACCCAGGCTGTTTTCAGTGGGGAAGTGCTAACCTACCTTTTTTCTCTTTTAGGAGAAGTGGGCAGCCTTTTGCAGGTTGTGGCTCTTGCAGGGCAGTGCATAGCTCTTGCAGCTATGCTCTTTATGGTGGTGCTTGTGCTTATGCTGCGCAAAAAGGCGCTGCTTCTTATGCGCACTTTGGGTGCGCCTTCTGGGTATCTGGCTGCTTCTGTGCTGGTATTATTGCTGGCAGTGCTGGTTTTGGGCTGTGTGCTTGGGGTGGGGCTTGGCTGGATGCTTCGGTTGGCTGCTGCCGGGTATATGCCGCTGTAAAGGCTGGGCGACAGACAGGATCTTGGGCAGGATTTACTTGGGCAAGCTCACTTGTGGGTGGAAGGCCTCTAAGCGTGTATCTTATCCTTGCTTCGCACTGTTGGTGAAGCATGTGTAGTATACGGTTAAACCGTTCTTGCCGTGCAGATACTGGCAGGTCTATCTTGTCGTGCAGATGCGAGTAGGCCTATCTAACTGGAAAACATGAGTTTTTGCCGTTAAACCGCTCTTGCCATAAGCTGGTGTACAAGCTGGGCTGTGGCAAAGTCGCAATGGGGCAAGGCGGCAGAGGGTGCAAGTTCCACCATATCAAAGCCAATAATGGTGCGGCCTTCCAGCAGGGCATCTAAAATGCGCATGGTATCGTGCCACAACAGACCGCCCGGTACGGGGGTGCCTGTGGCTGGGATAAGGGAAGGGTCTAACGCATCTATATCAAAAGAAATATACACGTTTTTAGGAAAACTGGCTGGCAGGAAGGCTGGCAGTGTTTTTTCCAGCAGCAGGGTATGCAATTCTTCCGCGTCCCAGCTTAGAATGCCGTATTTTTTGCGTGCTTCCAGCTCTTCCTGACAAAAAATGCGGTTAGCAAACTGGGCAAGGGGCAGGCCAAGGCCTTCTGGTGCAGGGTAGGCGGCGCGTGCCATAGCAGAGGCGTGGCTGTAAGGGTTGCCCTCGTAGCTGTTGCGTAAATCTGCGTGGGCATCAAAGTGCAGGATACCAAAGGTTTCCTGCTTATTGGCAAAATATTTGTGCAGGGCGCTTAAAGGGCCGGTGCTTATGCTGTGCTCGCCCCCCAATATAACGGGTATAACATGTTGGTGGCATTGCAGAGCTTTGTTAACAGCTTCTTCAATGCGTGCCATAACAATTTCCGGGCTGGCGTTACAGTCTACAGGTGGGTGGGTAAAAAAGCCGTGGTCACAGGGGCTTGTGTATGTGCCAGCTTTTTTTCCGCGTTCCAGAGCTTCCAGTTGGGAAGAAGCGTTTAAAATGTCGTTGGGGCCAAGGGCAGTGCCTTCTCCATAGCTAACACTTGCCTCGTATGGCACGGGGATAATGTGGAATTTAGCTTGCTCTGCGGGGCAGGGTGCTGTTTCTGAGGCAAGAAAGCGCAAGGGGTTTTCTGTCATATTTTTCTCTCACGTGTTCTAAAATAATTTGAGCATTTCCCGTGTGATACAGAAAATGCTCAGATGAAGACAGTAATAAATAAAAAGTTTTTTTGGGAGTGG
>CAZPTC010000259.1:0-2028 GCA_964589455.1 uncultured Desulfovibrionaceae bacterium
GCCACATGGGGGCGTGTACAAGTTCTTCATAGGGCCAGGGGCGGCACTTACGCATGATACCGTGGCCGTGTTCGCCATTACCCATAGGCTCACCGTGGTCAGAAACAATCATGACCAAGGTGTTTTCTTCAAAGCCAAGGGCGCGGATGCAGTCAAGAAGTTCGCCCAGGTATTTGTCGCAAAGGGCAACTTTTTCCGCGTACAGCATGCGCACATGGTTCAGTTCTTCTTCTGTATACAGGCCCTTTACTTCGCCCATGATGGGAAGGAACTGGTCTTTGCCGGTGTAATTAGGGTTATAGGGGCACTTCAGGTCTGGGTCGTAGACACTTGGCACGTCCCAAGGTTCGTGCGGGTCAAAGCTGTCTACCCAGAGGTAGAATTGCTTGTTGCGGTCTACTTGCTTCAGGTATTCTGCGGCCTTACGCATCACACGCACAACACGCTGGTCTTCTTCTTTCTTCCAGTACTGGGTTTCTTTTAAGTAGGAGGTAGTTTCATGCAAGAGCGGCTCAATAACAGCTTCGCCCATGACTTTGTCGGCCTTTTGCATGATATGGTCTTCGTGGAAGTCTTTGGGGTCAAGATGGATAAGGGGGTCTTGGGCATAGAAGTAGTGGTCGCCTTCATGGCCGTGGAAGAACCATACTTTGTCAAAACCGCGGGAATAGCCAAACTTGGGCAGGCGGTACATGGGGCAGTCAAAAATAAGGGCAGTATCAATGGGGCGGCCCCAGCAAAGGTCAGCTATTGTGGTGTCTTCCATAGAAAGGGGAATCCAGCCGCCTGTAGGCAGGGTATAGCGGCCTGTGTGCATGGCACGGCGGCAAGGCACGGTGGGTACGCCTTCAATATAGCAGTTTTCAAAAAGAACACCTTCGCGGGCAAATCGGTCAAAATTGGGTGTTTTAATCCAGGTATTCCCGTAACAACCCAGATAATTGTGCTGGAGGGAGTCAAACATAATCACAATTGCATTTTTCAACATAACATGTCCTTTTGTAGAATGCGGCCTTTTGGCCGTTGAGGAATATGCGCTTTTACGCACAAGGATACTTGGTACTATAATGTCACTATAACACTTTGGCAATAGCAAAAAGAAGAGATTTTTTAGTTTTTGGGATAAAAAAATCGTTATAATGGAACATCCTGTTAATGTTTCTTATTTCCCTTTTTCTAAAAAAACGATTAACTACGGGGCTATGGAAAAAAACGCACCCCAATACAGCACAGCGCCTTTATTTTTTTGGCAAATACTGCTTATTGCCGGAATTTGCGGCGCACTTGGCGCACATATAATACTTTGGGGACTGGGGGGCCTGGGCCTTTTGCTTGTGGCTCTTGGCTGGCCGCCCTGCTGGTGTAAAAAGCCTGTACAGGGCTTTAGCTGGCCCCGCTTTATACTTCTTTGTGCGGTATTTGCGCTATTTGCCACAAATATATTGTGGCAGAAAGATGAGGCTGCACCCAAGCCTCCAGACTGGTTACAGGCAGGTCAGCCTGTTAGAGTGGCAGGCAGGGTGGCAGAAGTGCGCGGTTTAAGCGGCCAGCGCCTGCGTATTACTATAGAAGATGTTCACCCGGAAAAGGAGGGTCTTGCCCCAGAGAGTGCACAAGCGCCGCTGGAAACGTTAAAGCGGGTATCCTGGACGTGGGAAAAGGCACTTTTTCGCCCTTTGCCTGGGCAATATGCAGAGTGGACAAGCAGGCTGTACCCCTTGCTTGTAAGCTATAACCCGGGGCATACAGAAAATGGCGCGTACTACAGCAATCAGGGTATTTTTTACACCACAAGGCTGGTTGGGGAAAAGGGAGAGGTGGAAATACAAGGAGAAGCGGGCTACTCTGCCTCTTTACGCGAAAAAGCACGGCAGTGCCTGGAGCAGGCGTTGTTTGCCTCTGCCTGTGTATGGCAGAAAGAAAATGCGCATACATATTCTGCTCTTAAGCGGGGTATTGAGCATACTTTTAATTCCCCCACTGCTTCAGGTGGCCCAGATGATACTGATGTTGCTGCTACCCCAGTTA
>CAZPTC010000259.1:2128-3557 GCA_964589455.1 uncultured Desulfovibrionaceae bacterium
CTGCTGGCTTTGCTTTTTGGGGATAAATACTGGGTAGATGATACCACAATGGAGCTTTTTACCAAGGCCGGGCTTGTACATTCTTTGGCACTTTCCGGGCAACACTTGGCTTTGGCCGCTTTATTGGCTGTGCTGGGTGTTTTTGTAGCAGGCAGAGTATGGCCTGGGCTGTTTTTGCGTATCCCACGCAGAAGTTTGGTGGTATGTGCTACATTGCCTTTTGCGGCTTTGTATTTGTGGATGGGGGCCGCGCCGCTTTCTCTTATACGGGCAGGCATTATGGTATTTTGCGCGGCCTTATTCTGGGTTTCCCGCCAAAAAACAACCTTGCTGGATGCGCTTTTTTTGTGCGCGGCGCTTTTTTTATGCGCCTGGCCCCAAGGCATTATGGATATGGCTGTACAGCTATCTTTTCTTTCTGTATTGGGCATTGCCCTTACAGCCCCACTGCTGGACAGGGTGGCCCATGCGCACTACCCTTTGCCTGCCTTTTTGCAAAACTGGCCTGGACTCACAAGGTGTTGGTTTTATGCGGAAATGGCAGGCAAGGGCATTGTACTTGGGGCGCTTACCTCTTTAGCTGTTACAGCGGCCACTCTGCCTGTGCTTGTGTATACATTTGGGGTGATAAGCCCGTATATTTTTCTCAATATTCTATGGCTTCCCATACTTGGTTTGTGGGTTTTGCCTTTTGCGGCATTGGGGCTTATTTGGGCGCTTGTTTTCCAAGGTACCTTTTTTGCGGGATTTGAGGCATACATTTTGGCTTTGGCTGCTGTACCGGCAGATATATTGCTTGATTTGCTCCACACCATGTTTCAGACAAACAACTTGCCCATGTTACAGGCTCTTAAACCCATCCCCTCTGTTCTGTTTGGGTATGCCGCGGCCTCTATTGCTGTGGCAGGTTTAGCAGGTAAAGGGGAAAAAGCGTGGGTAAAGCGGCTTTGTGTGGCTGCCCTTATTTTTTTGCCAACAGGGGCGCTTATACGCGAGGGCAATGCCCTGCTTGCCCATTGGGAACAGCGTGTAACACTTACGCTTTTAGATGTGGGGCAGGGGCAGGCTGTGCTTGTAGAATACCCAGGCGGCCGTACACTGGTAGACGCAGGCGGTGTACTTTCCCCCCGCTTTGACACAGGGCGGGATATTGTGGCCCATGTGCTTACCCATAATGCCGCGCCGGAAATACATGTTGCTCTTGTAAGCCACCCCCATATTGACCATGCCAGAGGCATGCGGGCCCTGCTGGAAACATTTGCCGTAGGGGAACTTGCAGAAAGCCGCATTTCCCAGCAGGTAGAGGCGGCGTATCCCCTTGGGCCTGTAAGGGAAAAACGGAATATTCCCTTGCGCTTGCTTGCTGCAGGGGAACGTGTGTACCTTGCGCCAGACCTTTTTTTGGAGGTGTTAAGCCCCGTGACTGAAG
>CAZPTC010000260.1:0-3534 GCA_964589455.1 uncultured Desulfovibrionaceae bacterium
GACCAAGGCGGCCAAAATTCTGCAGTTGCCAGCTCCATGCTAAAAAAGCAGGGGCTACTCCAAAGGCTACAACATCTGCAAGGGAGTCAAACTGCACCCCAAATTCAGAGGCTGTACCAGTAAGACGGGCCACCTTGCCATCTAAACCATCCATAAGCGCGCTGAAAAAAATGGCAAAAGCCGCAGCGTCAAAATGGTTTTGCATAGCCAGTACCAGGCTGAAAAAACCGGCAAACAGGCTTGCAGAAGTAAAAAGGTTGGGTAAAATATAGGTACCGCGCGCTGGCGGTTTGTTGCGATCACGCATATTGTCCCCTCAATTCCAAGCATAGGCACGAACAAAGGTATGGGAGAAAAATACACCCATGTATGGCAAGGAAAAATTAGCCTTTGCGCGCAAGCACACTTTGACCGGCAAAAACCTTGTCACCAATATTCACGGCAACAGAAAAACCATCCGGCACATACACATCCACGCGGGAGCCAAAGCGGATAAGCCCAAAGCGTTCACCACGGGCAAGGGTATCCCCTTCTTCTGCAAAAGGCACAATGCGGCGCGCCACAAGGCCTGCTACCTGCACAAATGTCCACACATGCTTGTGTTCATCCACAAGCTGGTAGGAGCAGCGTTCATTTTCTTTAGAAGCTTTATCCCAGGAGGCATTCACAAAAGAGCCTGCATCGTACTTCATGCCAATAATTTTGCCACTCACAGGGCTGCGGTTAATATGCACACTGAACACATCCATAAAAATGGAAACACAGTTGACATCTTCCCCTGTAAAGGGGTCTGGGCGACGCGCAATGCGGATAATTTTACCGTCAGCCGGGCTGACAGCAAGGCCAGCAGCAGAGGGGACAACTCTGTCAGGGTCGCGGAAAAAGTACAGAGTAAAAACCATGGCCGCAAAAAAAAGCAGCGCAAAAAACACCCAGTCAATCACGGCAAAAAAGATGGCCGTAAAAGCAAAAAGAAAAACAAAAGGATAACTTTCTGGCGCAAGATGGATATGACGCGGACGCATAAGACCTCCAATACATTCAAGTAAGCTGCGAGGGTTCTGGAAAATCCCAGCAAAAATTTCCCCCATCAAACATAGGCAAGCCTGTCCATAAAAAAAACTGGGAAGCAGCCTGGGCCATAAACATAGCCCTGCCGTCCAGTATCTGCCAGCCTGCCCGCTTTGCCGCTGCTAAAAGCGGTGTTTGTTTGTAGACCATAGCATAGGCCAGGGGGGCAGGTCTAGCTATTGCAGCAGGGGGAAAAAAAGAAAAGGGGGAATGGTTAAAAGCAGAAGACGTTATTTTTTCAATGTGTTGCGATGTTGCATCCACAAGCAGAGAAATTTCTTTTTGCTCCAGAAAATTTTCTTTTCCTAGCATAGCCAGAGGTATGCCCTGTATGTGGCAGGATAATGAGGCCTCTGGGGCAAGCATTTGCTGCCATTTTGTGCCTTCCTGCGCCAGAGTAAGCGCTTTTTCTTCTGCCCTGTTTGCTACCCATATTGACTGAATGCTAAAACCCTGCGCTTTTAACAGCAAAAGGCCAAATAAGGCTGCCCGCGCGGCGCCCCCTGCCCCCAAAAGCAGAACATGGGTAAATGCGTGGCGGGGAAAAGCGCGTAAAGGGGCCATAAAGCCCTCTACATCCGTATTATGCCCCCAGAGCTGCATACCAAATGAGGCAGCAGGAGAAGAGGAAGCAGAAGA
Organism: uncultured Desulfovibrionaceae bacterium; assembly: GCA_964589455.1. Taxonomy (GTDB): domain Bacteria; phylum Desulfobacterota; class Desulfovibrionia; order Desulfovibrionales; family Desulfovibrionaceae; genus CAZPTC01. The sequence goes on from CAZPTC010000260.1 coordinate 1,711, forward strand.
AGAAGGTGGAAAAGAGTCCGGCTTCTGCCAAAAAAGGGTATTCACTGCACCCACAGCCTTAGCAAGCGGGCTTAGGGCATCCAGATACGGGATAACCGCCTGCTTATACGGCATGGTCACACTAAGGCCAGCAAGGGGCTTTTGACGCACAGCCTGCATAAAGCGCGGGAAGTTTTGCTCTTGGATATGGAAGCGGGCATAACGGGCAAAGGCAAGGGTTTGCGCCATTTCCTTTTCTGCCAGTTTGGCGTTTTTTTTTGCCCAATACTGGAAAGCGGCATTATGCAAGCTTTGGCCCGGGCTTTGGGACACAGGGTTACCAAGAAGGCCAAAAAGAACGGCCTTGCTTTGCCACACAGACTTTTCAGGCGCAAATGACAGGGCAGCCAGACTTGGCACAAAAGGCAAGGCCGCATAAGCAGAAAGGCCCCCTTCTTTTGCCAGAGCCGCCAAAGGCAGCGTAGGCGAAAAAAGGGAAGCCTGTGTATCAAAGGTAAGCATAAAAGCCGTTAGTCTTTACGGCGGAAAACCACCACACGCTTTAAGGGGCCATCGCCAGAGCTGCGAGTTTGCACATCCGGGTGGTCTTGCAGGGTAAGGTGAACAACACGGCGCTGGTAGGCACTCATGGGTTTTGTGGACTGGGACTTGCCTGTTGCCATAACACGCTCTGCCAAAGAATTGGCTAAATCCACAAGGCGGTTATCCTGACGGGAATGGTAGTCCCCGGCATCCACCTGCAAACGCACCTGGGCAGAAATAAGGCGGCTGATCATGCGGGAGGCTAAATACTGCACAGCGGCCAAATGCTGGCCTTCGCGCCCAATAAGAAGGCCTGTATCCTCGCAGTCTATCTGCACATGCACTCTTTCATCCCGCACTGTTATGCGTATGGTAGAGGCATTTTCCGGACGTTCCGTTTCATCCCCTTCCAAAAGCACAAGCGGGCCAATAACAGGGGAAATAAGGCCAGAGAACACTTGCATAGTAGTAGCGCGCAGTTTTACCTGGTCTAACTCTGCAAGGGGAAGACGTGGAATAGCAAGGGTTGCAGCGTCTTGCGCAAGTTCATCCCCTGCTGCGGAAAACACTTCTTCTTTAGGTTCGCGCACTTCCCGGGGTTCCCGAGGCTCACGCACTTCTCTTGGCTCACGCACTTCTCTTGGCTCACGCACTTCCCGAGGCTCACGCTGCTCACGTGGTTCACGGTTTTCTCTATATTCTTTACCTTCGCGGCCTTCTTTTTCTTCACGCTGGGGGCGACGTTCGCGCTGGTCCCTGCTTTCGCGGGGTTCCCTGTGTTCTTTAGGTTCGCGCGGGGCTTTATGTTCTCTTGGTTCGCGGGTATCAGGCTTTGCCGGGCGTGCTTCTGGCTTTTCCCGGTGTTCGGGTCTGCCCTCTGGCTTCACTGCTGGGCTGGTGTCAGGCAAAGCCTGCTTTTCTTCTCCAAGCGGCAGAGACTCCAGGGTATCTTTTGTTTCTTTGGAAGCGCGGTATTCTTTAGGTGCGCGAGAGTTTTTTGGATCCCTGCTTTCATGCCCATTTTGGCTTTTGGGAGCGCCTGTAGCTTCTGGGGCTTCTTTTTGTTTCTTTTTTGCGCTATTTTCCTCTTCTTCCTCGCGCTCACGCCAAGAAGAACGTGGGGTAAGCTTTTCCCCAACACGCAAAGAGGAAAGCGATTCCTCAAGCGAGCTGCGGCGCGCGCGTATACGCGCTTTACGCGCCCCCACTATCCCAAAAATACCGCTTTTGGCATCTTCAATTATATCAATTTCCAACTTTTCTCGCGGCGCATCATAAAAATCACACGCTTCCAGTATGGCC
>CAZPTC010000261.1:0-3507 GCA_964589455.1 uncultured Desulfovibrionaceae bacterium
TTTTTATTTTTCTTTTCTCTGCCTATATCTAGCAAAAACCGTGCCTTTGGGGGTGGGGAAAAACCTTTTTTGTGAACAAAAAAGGTACTCCCCCTCCCCCAAACCCCCTCCCTTTTTCCAAAAAAAACTTTTTGCTTAGTATTGTTTTTTAGGAGTGTGTGTAAATGGAGAAGTTTTACTTTCCGCGCAGACAGGTTTAAGAAATACTCGTGAAATACACCCTGAACGAAAATTGACGCAGCCAGTACCAGTATGATAACGATATGTTACGTTTTTAATAGGAAGTGGGTATGTGGCAATCTTTAGTATGTATAAGCTTGGGGGCATCTGTAGGGGCGTGTACGCGCTGGGGCATAAGCACGGCGCTTAGCGCGGCGTTTCCTGCATTTCCGCTTGGCACGCTGGTGGTAAACCTTGTGGGGGCTTTTGGGGCAGGACTGGCCTCAGGTGCTTTTATGGAATTTCCTGTGCTTTCGCCTGGCTTAAGGCTTTTGCTGGTAACGGGCTTTTTAGGAAGCCTGACGACCTTTTCCACCTTTTCTACTGAGGTGTTTTTGCTTTTTGAAGCAAAGGAACTACTAAAGGCTTTTTTGGCTATAGCGGCAAATTTGCTTGGTTCCCTCTTTTTGGTGTTTTTGGGGGTAATGACCGCACGTTTTCTTGCAACTCTGATAAACCAATAGTTCGTTACCTTTCTTAAAACCCCTTTTTAAGCAAAAAGAGCGGTTTGGTAGCTTGAATGTCACATATAACATCAAGCTGCCAGGCCGCTCTTGTATTCTTCTTCAAAGCCATTTATTCCGCGAAGGTGCCGCGAAGGTGCCGCGAAGCTAGTTGCGAAGCAACAGCGAGCGGCACCTTCGCGGCAATAAGGGGGTTTGGGGTTAGCTCTCCCTTAGCGAAGCTTAGGGAGAGCTAATATTATCCCCCCCAACATCTCTTACATTGCCTTTAACGACTTCGCGTAAATGCCGGCCATAATTTCCGGACTGGCGGGGGTGGGGGCAATTTTCAGCATAATGGCCAAGGCAGGGGTTTCCATAGTCAGGGTGCAGAGTTTTTCAATATCCTGTGCAAAGAAGCCTTCCTGCTCCAGCTTTTGGGTAACGCCAAGGCTGAATATCCAGTTTTCCAAAGCTTTTGCGGCCTTGGGGGCATCGGCGGGGTCAGCTTTTAAGGCGCTCATGCCGGGAATGGGTTCTAAAAGTTCCAAGTTACGGGCGGGGTTGCCAGCAAAGGAGGCTTCTAAAACGGCAGGCAGCAGCATGGCAAGGCCAAGGCCGTGGGCAAGTTCTGGCTTAACGGCGCTCAGGGGGTGTTCAAGGGCGTGGGCGTAGTGCAGGGCGGTATTATCAAAGGCAATGCCAGCCAGCATAGAGGCGTACAGCAGGCAATAGCGGGCTTTCATATCTTGCGGGTTTGCGTGGATAATGGGCAGGAATTTCACTACAAGGCGTATGGCTTCTTTGGCAAGCAGGATGGAGAAGGGGCTTGCGATTATGGTGGTGGCGGTTTCCCAGGCGTGGCAGAAGGCGTCTAAAGAGACGTAAAGGGTTTGCGTGGGGGAAAGGTTGGCCATAAGGGCGGGGTCGTCAATGGAGAAGGCAGGGTACAGGCAGGGGTAGAAAATGGCGGGCTTGTAGTTAAGGGCAGTAAGGGTGGCAACTGCGCCGGCATTCACTTCTGAGCCTGTGCCGTGTGTAAGGTTGATAACGGCAAGGGGGGTGGCTTTGGTGGGGGTGAATTGGAAGGTGAAAAGCTGTTCTGCTGTAACACCTGGGTTTGCTAAAAGGGCGGCTGTAGATTTGGCTGTATCAATGGCACTTCCGCCGCCAATGGCAAGCACAAAGTCTGCCTTGGCGGAAAGGCCAAGGGCAGCGGCTTCGTTAATCATGTCTGTGGTGGGGTTGGGGCTTACTTTGTCAAAAAGGGTAAGGGTAAGGCCGTGCTTGGCGCAAATGTTTTGCACATGTTCCCATGCGCCGGAAACTTTATATGACTTGCCGCCGGTGATAGCAAGCACGGAGGTGATGCCGCGCTTTTTCCATTGCTCCAGCATGGGGTCCAGTTTTTGTATGGCATTTACGCCAAGAAAAACGGATGTTTTTGCTTTGATTTCCGTGACAAAGTTAATGTTAACGGAATCTTCCCACATAGTGGCTCCTATTAAATGGCTTATGCCCCTTGCCAGGTAAAGGCATGGCAAGGGGCGGTTTTTGGGAAAAATATGCTAGTTAGCCTTGTAATTCAGGGCTTTTTCTATTTCTTCAGGGCTTGGGGCAGTAACACCGGCAGGCAGGGGCAGGCCTAATTCTTCAAAGGCGCGGTATACATGGGGGTGTACAAGGTTTTGGGGAACACCAATGGGGAATTGGGAGTCCGGGTGGCGGATGGAGTTGTTTACTTTGCGCACTTCCATACGGCCTTCGTGGCGGGCTTTGATGACATCGCGCACCATTTCGTACGGCATGCTAAGGTCGGCGGCCATAAGGTTAAGCTGGAAGCGGGCATCAATAGCTGGTTGCCCTTTGATTATGCCTTCCTGGATATGGATGGGCAGAAGGGTAAATTTGCCGGTGTAAGCTTTGGCAATGGCGTCTTTATCGTCCTGCACAACATACACAGGGCGGCCAGATTCAAACAGTTCCAGCATAAGAGCATTGGGGTTAAAGGCTGTGCCAATGTAATTGCCGTTTTCGTCCTGTTGATATTCAAAGTTACCGGCTACAAGCATGGCGTCTATGCCGTTGTCTAAAAGGGCGGTTTTGGATGCATCTGCACCAAGGTACTGCCAGTTCACATCATTGTAGTTCATGCCAAGGGCTTCAAAGTAGGGCTTGTTTGGCAGGTCGTTCATGCTGGGCAGCACTTTGCGCTCCACACCCACTTTTTTGCCTTTAAGGTCACGCACGGTTTTAATGTTGGGGTCAAAGGTGACAAAGAAAATAACATTGGCGGCATCGCCAATAACGGCGCGGCGATACGGCTGGGGGAATTCCTGGTAGGGTGCAATGCCACGCACCAAAAGGTCAAAGCTGGAAGAAAGACCCATGTGCAGGTATTGGGGTTCTTCGCCTTTCAGCATTTTTTCGCGGTTTTCATTAATGTAGTTAAGGATGTAGTTGCCGCCAGGGGTAGCCACTACTTCATAAAACAGGTTAATGCCGGGTAATTTGTTGTACACCTGGGCAAGGGTGGTCATGCCAGAGTGTTGGGGGGAGCCAAACTGGCCTGTAAGATAATTGACAATGTACTTGCCTTCTGCATTTTTTTTGGCGGGAACTTCAGCAAAGGCGGGGGTAACAGCCAGACAGAAAGCCAGCAAGGCAAGGCTGAGAATTTTTTTGCAGTAATCCATAAAGACTCCTTTTATAGGGTTTAATGGGCGGGCAAGGGCATGGGCGTTTTGCGGGAGCTAAGCCATACTTCTAAAACAAGGGGAATAAAAATGGCAAGCGCTGCAAAAAGGTAATAGTTGTGGTCAAGGCTGAGGGAATCCACCATGGT
>CAZPTC010000262.1:0-3483 GCA_964589455.1 uncultured Desulfovibrionaceae bacterium
AGCGCGGAGGTTTTATCCCCTGCGAAGAAAGTGCCGGGAAAAACGCCGCAATTTGGTATTCTGCCTTACTTAACACCATGACAGAGCTGGATACTGCCTTTAACCAGGGCCATAAAGAGCGCAAAACATGCCCCTACTGCGCCGCGCAGGTAAAGGCAAATGCTGTGTTTTGCCCATGCTGCCAAAAAGAATTGCCCCCTTCTGTTGATATGCCGGGGCGTATACAGTAAAACCTTTCCGTATTTACTTTTGCCGTCATGACGAGGCAAGCGTGTCTTTTGCAATGTATCACAACTTGTTGTAGTATATTGCTGATATACTATAGCGTAGCCCACGCATGGCATTGCACCAATTATTCGGCTTTTTTAAGCACAAAGCGTATGCGTACAGGGTTATGGTCACTGTGGGCAAAGTTTGCATCCACATTTTCCACAAGCGTAACTTCCACATTATCCGAAACAAAAAAGCCGTCCACAATACTGGTGAGGGTTTTGCCTTTTGTAAAGGTTTCCCCTGAGTCTCGCAGTGTGGGAATATTTATGTCCACATAGGTATTGGCAAATGTTATGCCTTTTGGGAGTAGAGGAAAGGGAAAAACCAGCCTTGCCCAGTCACTTGTGGCTTTTTCCGGTGCAAAGGGGGAAGTGCCTGTTGCCAGGTTCATATTAAAATCTCCCCCAACCACTACATAATGCCCTTCCTGGTATTTGGCTGCCATATCCCCAAACAGGGTATTTACCTGCGCTGCAAGTAGTTCTGGTGTGCCCACATAGGCAGATAAATGCGCGTTGTAAATATACAGGTTTTTGCCATTTGCAACAGGCAGGCTGTGTATAGAAAAGCAGCGGTCAAGGTCAAAAAATTTGTTAATATCTGTGGCTATGGGGAAGGAACGCCGTAACGCACTTTCCATATGGAAGCGCGAAAATGTAGCAAGACCGGCATAAGACTTTCCATGCGGCTGCGTGAGAGGGTAAAAAAGATACGCGGAATCATAATTAGTGGAAAATGTAGCGGCGTATTCTGCAAAGGCTTTTTGCAGTATGGTAAACTGGTCAATGTGGTAACTGCGTGTGGAGTTTCTGTCTGCTTCCTGTATAAAAATAAAATCAGGCTGCCACTTTTTTACATCTTCTATACATAAGTCTATAACTGCAAGAACAGATTCTTTGCTTTTTGCGCGGGCTTCTGTGCCCCCATCCATAAAAAAAGAAAAGTCTGGTGTGTAGGCACCAAAACCAATATTATAGGTAATGGCGCTGTATTCTACGCCTTCTTGCAGTATGTTGTTTGTGTTTTGCTGTATATCAAGGCGTGTATTGTCTTCTATGCGGTGGTAGCTGATATAAAGATAGGCAATATAGCCAAGCACAAGAAGCACTAGTGCCAGAATAACAAGGGCAGATATAAGCAGTAATTTTTTTTTCATTGTTCTATATTCCTTTATTTGGCTTTTGTCTGCATCCAATCATAAATATCCTGGTATACATGCTCTCTGTCTATTTCATTTAAAAGCTCATGCCTGTACTGGTCATACAAGCGAAAAGAAATATCTTCTATGCCTGCTTCCTGGTAAGCATTGCGTACTTTATGGACACCTTTGCCAAAGTCCCCAACAGGGTCTTGACTTCCAGAGACAAAAAGAAGAGGAAGATGCTTAGGTATATGCGCCATTTTTTTTGTATCAGAAGCATGTAAGATACTGCTGAACATATTGTTGTAGGCGTTAAGCGTAAACATAAAAGAAGAAAAGGGGTGGGCCATATACATATCCACCTCTTTATTATCCCGCGTGAGCCAGTCTTTTGATGTGCGTTCTGGTTGGAATTTTTTGTTATACGAACCAAAGGCCATATTATCTACAAAACTGCTTCTGTAATGCCAGCCTTTAAAGGCTGCAATAAGGTGCGTAAGAAGCTTGCCTGCATGTACGAGCGTACGCGGCTGGTTTCCTGTGCCCATAATAATTGCGCCACCAAGCCCTTGTGCATGCTCCTGTATATATTGACGAACAAGAAAAGACCCCATGCTATGGCCCAAAATAAAGTAGGGTACAGTGGGGTAGAGGGCTTGTGTGCGTTCACGCAGGCAATGTATATCTGCCAGTATATGGGCATTGCCCTCTTCTTCATGAAAAAAGCCTAAATCTTCTGGATTTTGTGCGGTTTCTCCGTGGCCTAAATGGTCATTGCCTACAACAACACACCCTTTTTGCGCCAAAAAGGTAGCAAAAGCTCTGTATCGGCCAATATATTCCACCATGCCGTGGCAAATTTGCAGTACGCCTTTCACAGGCCCTTCTGGCAGCCATTCTATGGCGTGAACTTGGTGCTTGCCTGTATGGGAGGGGTAAAAAAAGTTGTTTTCCATATAGCGTCCTTTAACCATTTCATAGAAGAAAAAGCAAAGAAAAGCAAGCGACTAAAGGGTATGGCTTTTCTGTTTTTTGCGGGACAATGTGTGCGCTTGTCAGGGTGTATTTTTCTTTGTATTGTGCAGCAAAACATAAGCAAAGGGAGCAGGTATGGCAGAAATGGACTGGGGAAATATTCTGGCAACATTAGACAATGCACAGGTTGCCATAGAAAATGGAGATATGGATGCAGTAGTGGCAATTTGCCATGACTTACCAGATTTACCTTACTCTGTTGTGGGCAATGCTGAAGCACAAGACGCCAATGCTGTCATGCTGGCCACTGGTAAGCATGTATATTGGAATTCTGTTATAGTGGAAATGATGGCTATGGAGCAAGGCTTGGATGAATATATCCATATAACTGCTGAACTTGGGCAAAGCGAAACAGAATCTGTAGAAATGCTTATGGGTGTCTTTAAGGAAAACCCGCAACAGTATATACGCAGTTTAACAGCTTCACCTAACCTGATTTTAGATGAAGAAAACGTGCCTATGGAAACAATACGTTTTTTCTTTTTGAACCAGGCCTCCCGCTTACAAATGCGCCTTACTCTTATGGATGAGCAGGGTGTAGAGGATGAAGGAGAACGTGCAATTATTGATGCACGTATAGAAAACATGCTACAAGGGCATCGTATTTTTTTAGAGCAACTGCGGGAAGCCTGGCAAGCCAGAGAATAGTTTATTGCGCGTGTTAGCTTACAGTGCGCCTATTTGGCATCGTAGATGCAGCCCACCCCTTCGTGTCTTTGCAGGCCGCCCAGGCATTTTTTGTTGCAGCGTATGCATGTGCGTATGGTGTTTTCTGCACCTGCGCATACTTTATTCACCCACTCTGCATCTGCTAAAAGCTGGCGGCTCATGGCAATGGCCTGTACACGGCCAGATACAAGCTGTTTTTCTGCAAAAGCGGGGCTTGTAAAGCCCCCTACAGCGCATATTGGCAGGGTAGTGCAGGCGCGCACGGCATCTGTATATGGCAGAAAACACCCTTCGCCTTTAAAAAATTCGTGGTCGCGTGGGGGTATGGTGTCTGTAAGTTTTCCGTGGTTGGCAAGGCTTACATG
>CAZPTC010000263.1:0-3435 GCA_964589455.1 uncultured Desulfovibrionaceae bacterium
TCACAATAAAAAACACTATTCCCGACAAAATCCAGCCTGCGAGATTATTTCGGGAATGGCAGAGTGCGCCCTTGCTTCTTATTGTCTTTTTTGTCCGCAGGGCAAAAAAAACAAAAAGAAGCAAGGGCGCGGTATTTCCCAACCAGCCAACATGCAACCCAGCCCCATATTCCCTGCACCAGCTCAATAGCCGGTGCAGGGGCGCTTGCCCCTGCCGGGGGGACTCTGAGGGGGCGAGCAGCCCCCTCAGCACCATCACCAGCCACGCCCCACATCCCCACAAGCAAAAAAGTTGCTTCCATAGGGAAAATCCGCTAGTTTAGGCATATAAGCCATTTTTAGTGGGGAGGCGGCGTATGCTTTGCAAGGTAAATGGGCAGCAGGTTGTGTACACGGGTGGGGCGGAAACGTCGCTTTTGGTGTTTTTGCGGGAAGAGCTGGGTATATGTTCGCCCAAGAGTGGCTGTTCTGGTCAGGGTGTATGCGGGGCGTGCCTGGTGGAGGTAAATGGGGCAGGTGCGCTTGCCTGCAAAACACCTATGGCCAAGCTGGAGAACGCGGAAATTGTGACTATAGAAGGCTTTCCGGAAAGCTTGAAGGATACGCTGGCCAAAGCTTTTGTGAAGCATGGGGCTGTGCAGTGTGGTTTTTGCACACCTGGTTTTCTGACAAGGGCAAAGCTGTTGCTTCATAAGAATGGGCGACCCACAAGGGAAGAGGTGATAAAGGCTATTCGGCCAAATTTGTGCAGATGCACGGGGTACACGCCGCTTATTGACGCTATTTTGGAGGCAGCAGAGGCTTTACAGGAATGCAGGGAGATAACGCTTGAGCAAAGCATGGCGGTTGGGGCTTCTTACCCCAAATATGGGGCGTATGAAAAGGCATTGGGTCAGCGGCCATTTGTGGATGACTTGCGCCTTTTGCCTGTAGGACCTGAAGAAAGGAACGCGGCCAATACTATGTTGCATGGGGCCTTGGTGTTTTGTGAGCATCCACGGGCAAGGCTGCTGGCTTTGGATATAAAGGCGGCGCAGGGCATGCCGGGTGTAGAAAGGGTGTTAACCGCGCACGATGTAGAAGGCTTGGGGGGCAGCCGTAAGCTTGGCATGTTCCGGCATGATTGGCCGCAGTATATAGCGGTGGGGGAAATAAACCATTATATAGGGGATGTACTGGCCTGTGTGGTGGCGCAGACAGAAGAGCAGGCGCGTAAGGCGGCAACTTTGGTAAAAGCGGAATATGAGGTGCTGGAGCCTGTAACAGACAGGGAAAAAGCCTGTGCAGATGCTATTCTGGTACACCCGGAATATGCTACAAACACGCTGCTGGACACGCAATTTGCGCGCGGCGGGGATATACAAAGCGCGCTTGCAGCATGCGCGCATACTGTAGAAGGCACGTTTACCACTCCCTTTATTGAACACGCCTTTTTAGAGCCAGAAGCCTGCCTGGCTATGCCAGAGCTTGTGGATGGCAAGCAGGGGCTTAGGGTTTTCAGCCAGGGGCAGGGTATATGGCATGACAAAGCAGAGCTTGCAGACTTCCTTAATCTTTCTCCAGACCTTGTGCAGGTTACACTTGTAGACGCGGGCGGGGCGTTTGGCGGCAAAGAAGACACCAGTGTGCAGTCCCACGCGGCTTTAGCGGCATGGCTGTTGCGCGCCCCTGTAAAAGTAAAGCTTTCCAGGCCGGAATCTTTGCGTATGCACCCCAAGCGTCACCCTATGACATTGAAATATATTTTGGGTTGCGATGCGCAGGGTCTGCTTCAGGCCGCGCAGGTGCGCGTTCTGGCAGATGCAGGCGCGTATGCTTCTGTCAGTGAAGCGGTTGTGGCACGCACAGGCACACACGCCACAAGCGCCTACCACGTGCCATGCGTGGATGTGCAGGTTAAAGCCGTGTACACCAACAATGTACCGGCTGGCGCATTCCGCGGGTTTGGCGTCAACCAGTCCAATTTTGCCATGGAATCCCTCATGGATGAACTTGCGCACAAGGCTGGCATTGACCTTTGGGATATGCGCTTTATTAACGCGCTGGAGGCTGGCAAGCTTACAGCCACAGGGCAAATTCTTGGCAGTGCTGTTGCCCTTAAAGAATGTCTGCTTGCCCTTAAACCAGAATACGATGCCCAAAAAGCCGCACATGTGCCCATTGGCCTTTCCTGTGCCATGAAAAATGCCGGTATTGGCAATGGTATACCAGAGCCCTGCTCCGCCTTGCTCCACATTCTCCCAGACGGTAATATACTCCTTGACCACGGCTTTACAGAAATGGGGCAGGGCATCCACACCATTGCCATGCAAATTCTTGCCGAAACCCTTGGCATTACCCCCGCAGACAATATATCCATAACCGTGCGCAGCGATACCACAAGCGGCACCAGCGCCGGCAGCACAACCGCCAGCCGTGGCACTGTACAGCTTGGGCACTCCATTCTTAGCGCCGCCAAAGCCCTGCAAACCGCCCTTCTTTCTACCCAAGCCCCCACCCTTAAAGCAAAGCTTGCCAGCCTCTGCGGCCAAAGCTTCCAAGGCTCCTACAACACCCTTGGCCGCACCAACACCGCCCACCTTGACCCTTCTCCCTCTACACCCGTTATCAATCACCTTGCCTACAGCTTTGCCGCCACCCTCCTTACCCTCAACTCCGCAGGGAAACCCGCCCTCGTCCTCGCTGCCCACGATTCCGGCACCGTCATCAACAAGGCCCTCTACCAAAGCCAAATAAGCGGCGGCATTGCTATGGCCCTTGGCTACGCCATGTCTGAACAACTGCCCTTCGAAAATGGCCTGCTCACCTCCAATAAACTCTCCGCCTGCGGCCTTCTGCGCGCATCCGATATGCCGGAAATCCGCATTGTCTGTATAGAAAAACCAGACCCAGAAGGCCCGCTTGGCGCAAAAGGCCTGGGCGAAATAGCCGCTATACCCGCAACAGCCGCCTACGCCAATGCCTGGGCAATGTGGAGCGGCAAACGCGCGTATAACTTGCCTGTGAAATAAACTGCTACTGGGGGGCTGCTCGCCCCCCAGCCCCCCCGGCAGGGGCAAGCGCCCCTGCACCTGCAATTTCAGGCTGGTGTGCTTGCCATGATGGGAGGAGGATACCTTGGCCTTGCTTGCAATACCGCGTCCTTGCTTCTTTTGTCTTTTTTTGCCCTGCGGACAAAAAAGACAAAAAGAAGCAAGGACGTACTTTGCCATTCCCGCAATGTTCTCGCAGGCTCGAACATTGCGGGAATAACTTTTTAGTTTAAGAACAAACTTTTTCGGGTCAAATACGAAAAAACGATTAAGGTAAAATCACAGTTTAACCTTCTCAAAGCCATTTATTACCGTGAGGGTGCCGCGAAGCGATGTTGCGAAGCAACACGCAAGCGGCACCCTCACGGCAATAAGGGGGTTTGGGGGGGATTATCCCCCCCAA
>CAZPTC010000264.1:0-3419 GCA_964589455.1 uncultured Desulfovibrionaceae bacterium
GCAAAGCCATGCCTATTCCCTCTGCCGGCAGGTTGCTGACTTTGTCAACAACCTAAAAGGCCGCATACGCGGCCTTTTATTGTACAAAACTCAGGGTTTACTTTTGGGTTCCTGCATCCATTCTCGGATAATACGTAGAGTTATTTCTTCATTACGTTTACTTAAGTCCAGAATACGCTGTTTCAGTTCTTCCAGCCGTTCTCTGTACGCAAAGGTGGGCATGGGTTGTCTGCTTTTCTCATTCCCGCCCTGTGTTACGTTTTGGCCACCGGGAAACATTTTGGGGGTTGAGGCTGGTGCCATGGGAAAACCTTTTACACTTTGGCTTTGGCAGGTTCTTTCATCCAGCCACGCAGAATGCTGATAACCTGTTCCATATTTCTTTCTGCCAACTGTAAAGCACGGGCCTTTACTTCGTCAAGCGAAAGCGATGTTTCCAGCATATAGCTTGTGGCATCTTCCATAGCCTGTGCTACTGCCAAAGCTTTTTCTTCCGCACGGCGGGCTTCTTCTTCCTGGGCTTCAAACAGTGCATATTGTTCTTCCGCCGCAGGCAAACCTTCCAAACCTTCCACCATTTCGCCGGCTTCCACACGCGGCCGCACCAGAGCCATCACCATAGGCCGCACCACCAGCATAATAAAGAGGAAAACAAGCAAGGCGGTGATAAGCGGTTTACCCATACGTTCTGCAAACTGGGCCAGTAATTCCGCGGGATTAGGTTCTGCCGGAACATCCGCTGCGCCAAAGGCAATATTGGTTACTTCAATGGTATCACCGCGGTTGGGGTCATAACCAACAGCATTGGCCACCAGTGTTTTAATCTGATCCAGTTCTGCCTGGGAACGGGGGGTGTATACCCAGTTACCGTCTGCGTCTTTCGCGTATGTTCCGTCTACAGCCACAGCGATGGTGATACGCTGGATTTGCCCCATTTGGCCAATAACATTATGTTCTTCTTTGTTTATTTCATAGTTAGTGGTACGGCTTTCGCGGTTACCTTCCTGCGTGCTTATGGAGTTGGCAAGGCCATCCCCACGGAAGTTGATGTCAGGGGAACCACTTTCCAGATTAGCGCGGCCTATTTGCTGTTCTTCACTGCGTTGTTCAGAACGCACAACCTGACTGTCCGGATCAAACAGCACTTTATTCATGGTGCGCTGGCTGTAATCCAGAGTTGCGTTAATTTTGGCAATATGTTTGCCTGGGCCAAGAACAGGGTTCAAAAGTTCGTCAATACGGCGTTCTAAAGAAGATTCCAGGCGAAGGCGGTATTCAAGCTGGGTATTGGTCTGCCCTGTGGTTTCATCTTCCGGCACATACACAGATCTGCCTGTGCTGTCTGTGACGGAAACATGGGCTTTATCCAGACCTTCTATCGCCATTGTCAATAAATTGACAATACCCATCACTTCTTTATTGCTCATTTTAATGGCAGGGTCTTTAAGGCGCAAGACAACGGAAGCAGAAGGCGGTTGCTGTTCTTCAATAAACAGGCTGCGCTGGGGCACAACAAGGTGTACACGGGCGCTTTCTACATTAGGAAATTCGCCAATGGTACGCCCAAGTTCGCCCTGTAACGCGCGTTGGTAGTTTATGCGCTGCACAAATTCCGTCTGACCCATTTGGGAGGCATCAAAAATTTCAAAGCCAATGCCCTGCCCCACAAGGCTGCCTTCACCTGCCACTTTAAGGCGCAGGGAATACACATTGTCTACAGGCACAAGAATAGTGGTGCCATTGTCATCCAGCACATAATTCACCTTTTCTGCCTGGAGCAGTGTGGTCACACGGTTGGCGTCCTCCAGGCTTAAGTTGGTGTATAATATGCGGTAATCTGGCCTTGTAAGCCAATACACAAGCAAGGTGGAGCACAAAAGCAACACTGCAGTGCCACCTACAAGAAGAATCCTCTGGGTTTTGTTCATAGAAGCCCAGTATTCTTTCACTCTTTGTATGGCGTTTTGTAAAAGCTTGTTCATACGTTATTCCCCCGTCCCCAAAATACTATGAATTTTTTATTGCTCTTTGACAGAAACTAAAACTAGAATTGCAGGCGTGTGAGTTCCCTATAGGCTTCTAACACCTTATTGCGAACAGCGGCTGTAAGGTTAACCGCCAAACCGGCTTTTTGCATGGTAATCATAAGCTCATGCACATTTTGGGTTTCCCCGGAAGCAAAGGATTCCACCATAGTGTTTTTTTCGCTTTGCAAGTCATTTACGCTTTTAAGCGAATTTTGCAGGGTTTCTGTAAAGCTTTGGGCTGGGGCATTGCTGGCACCCATAATGCCTGCGCTATCCTGCTTAATGGTGCTTTGGCTTTTGCGAAATTCTGCAAGTGCATTGGTATAGGCATTAAGGCTGGACATATCGCCATTTAAACCTGTTACGCTCATCATAGTATGTTCCTTTACTGCCCTTTATGGCCAGATGTTAGCGGCCTATTTCAAGAGCCTTCATATACATGGCTTTTACGGTGTCTATGGTAGTGGCATTGGCTTCAAAATTACGCTGGGCTGTCATCATATTGGCCATTTCTTCCACCACGTTAATATCTGGGTACATAACAATACCTTCTTCATTGGCATCTGGGTGACCCGGCTCATACACACGCTGGAATGGGCGGGAGTCTGTGGCTACTTCCATAACTTTTACGCCCTTAACCGAACGCTCTAATGCACTTTGCATGTGCTTGGAAAAAAAGTCGTCCACTTCTGCAGTGCCTATGATAACGCTTTTGCGTTGGTAAGGGCCACCGCCAGGCATGCGGGTTGTTTTGGCATTGGCTATATTCATAGCCGTGACATTAATTTCTGTACGGTCAACAGAAAGGCCAGAAGCGCCTATATCAAGAGCTGTCATGAAATCCATAACTATTTGCTCCCTTCCATAATAATATTTTTAATACCCTCAAAACCAGACTTGGTTATTTGGCTAAGCGCTGTGTATTGCAAATTATTCTTGGACATTTTCACCATTTCTTTGTCCATATCTACGCGGTCTTCCCCGTGAATATCCCGTGGCTTAAACTGCTCGTACCAGGTAGGGCCAAAGGTATCGGGGTTAAATGTAGCAGGTAAATGCCCTTCACCTGTGCGCGTCATTTTTCCGCGTGCATCCAGGTTAAGCGCAGATTGCAGTTCTTTTTCAAATTCCAGCTCACGGGGCTTGTATTTGGGTGTGTTCACATTTGCAATATTGCCCATAATAACGTTTTGACGTTTGAGCTGCATGTTCATCACATTTTCGACAAGATTCAAATGGCCCGGTGTAAGTGATTTCATATATTCCTCCTGTTGCAGGATACCATTGCATAGCAAAGGGCGTTCCAAGAATGAAAAATATATAAAAAAACAAATATTTATAAATAAAAAAGCCGCAAAAATGCGGCCTGTTTCCAAGAAATTGTCAAAGCCC
>CAZPTC010000265.1:0-3388 GCA_964589455.1 uncultured Desulfovibrionaceae bacterium
TATGCACGAATCCAATACCCGCGCTACCCAAATTCGCACCCGCGCCGGGATTGCGGAAAAAACCCCATTTTTGGAAAGGGAGTGAGAGCGTTGGGGGAAGGGGAAACCATTTTTCTGAACAAAAAAGGTTTCCCCTTCCCCCAAACCCCCATCCCTTTCCAAAAAAAACTTTTTACTTGTTCGGGTTAATTTTTTAGATTAATGCAGCTCATAAACTTTCATGTACAGCCTATTAATGGAATATTCTTCCGAAACACTTTTATTCCGCGAGGGTGCCGCGGTTTTTTTGGCTGTAAGCTTACAGTCAAAGCAGAAAAAGCAAATAAAGAAAGTTTGATATTAAAAGGCACATAGCCAAAAAAATCGCGGCACCCTCGCGGCAATAAGGGGGTTTGGGGGGGATTATCCCCCCCAAAAAAAATATCTCCATGCACATATTCATCACAGGCGCGTCAGGTTTTATAGGCCGGCATTTGGTGCCGGTTCTTTTGTCGCAGGGGCACAGTGTTACGGCTTTGGTGCGTCGATCTGGTTCTGCGCCTGAGGGTGTGCGGGAGGTGCGGGGCGATTTTGTAACAGGGGAGGGGGTAGAGGAAGGCTTAAAAGGGGTGGATGCAGCCGTGCATACGGCGGGGGTTTTGTTTGGCAAAACGCCCAAGGCGTATACGGCTAATGTAAGTGGGGCTGCCATGTTGGGGCAGGCAATGGAAAGGGCTGGGGTAAGGAAGCTGGTGTTTGTGTCCAGTCTTGCGGCAAGCGGCTCAAGTGTGGATGGGGTAAAGCTTGTGGGAGATGGCAGAAAGCTAGAAAGCCTGGGAGTAGGGGAGGGCTTACCGGTTTCTGGGTATGGTTTATCGAAGTTGCAGGCAGAGCAGGTTTTGGCGGCCTATGGGGGTTTGCGGGATAATCTGGTGGTGTTACGCCCTCCTGCTGTGTATGGCGGGGGCGATAAAGGCTTGCTGCCGTGGTTTAAAAGCGCACAAAAAGGGGTGCTTGCTTTGTATGGGGGTGGGGAACAGCCGCTTTCTGTGCTGCATGTGGAAGATGTGGTGCAGGCGATAGGGTGTTGTTTAAAGGCGGAAGCGAAGGGTGTGTATCATTTGGATGACGGGGGTAAGGTAACCCAAAAAAGTTTTGGCCTTGCTATGGGGCAGGCTATGGTAGATATGGGTTTGCGCAAAAGCTTGCCCAAAACAATAAAGTTTCCTATGCCGCTTGTTTGGGTGGGCGCGGGAATAAGCGGTTTGGGGGCAAGGCTGGGTATGCAGCCAGGTTGGTTTAACCCGGATAAATACCGGGAATTGCGGGAACCGGGCTGGAAGGCAAAATGCGGAAAAATACGGGAACTGGGCTTTACGCCACAAGTGGGGCTGGCAGAAGGTATGGGCAAGAGTGTGGCCTTGTACAGGGAGCTGGGGTGTTTGGAACAGTAAAAAGCGCGTAAGCGAAGTGTGTTGCGCATACGTGTCTTGTCCTCAAGTTGCGCTTTAGGGGAAGCTGTGGTATTTTAAAGGCGGCTGGTAATGCGCTTGGCAATGCGGCTTTTTAAGGGAAAGCCTGCCCTGTTTCTGGCTTTTGCCACCCAACTGTTTGTTTTAATAAAACGTAGATTTTTTGAGGTTCCATGCTTGGCCCAGAATTTTATGCAGGTTTAAACCGCCTGCTTATATCGCTTATTCCTCTTCTTTTTGGTATTATTTTGCACGAAGTGGCGCACGGTTATGCGGCTTCCCGCTATGGGGACGACACAGCCCGTATGCTTGGCCGCCTTACCCTTAACCCCATTCCCCACGTAGACCCTATGGGGCTTTTGGCCTTTGTGTTTACAGCCATTGCCTCCCCCGTGGTGTTTGGCTGGGCAAAGCCTGTACCCATTAACACCCGCAATTTGCGTAATCCCCGCAAAGCCATGATGGTTATTTCTTTTGCAGGCCCCTTTGCCAACATAACTATGGCGCTTTTTTGCGCGGTGCTTTTAAAAACATTGTTCACCTTTGTGCCTGCTGCCTCTATTTTAGACAGTAATATGCTTATGTTTTTTAATAAAATGTTGCAGGCAGGCATTGCCATTAACTTTGCCCTTGCCTGGCTTAACCTTTTGCCCATCCCCTCTTTAGACGGTGGGCATATCTTAGAAGGCCTTTTGCCCTTTGAAGCTGCGCGTACCTTTAATTCTTGGAGCCGCTACGGCTTTCTTATCCTTCTGCTTTTGCTTTTTTCCGGCGTGCTGGGCAAAGTGCTTTGGCCGCTTATTTCTACTTCCATTAAAGCCACATTGTGGCTTGTTGGCATATAACCCTTTTCTTTTCTGAGGTTTTTTTATGGCAAAACAACGCACTGTTTCTGGTATGCGCCCTACAGGCCCGCTGCACATTGGGCATTATTTTGGGGCCCTTAACAACTGGGTGCCTATGCAGGACGAAACAGAAGCCTATTTTTTTGTTGCAGACTGGCACGCCCTTACCAGTGACTACGCCGATACCACCCGCGTTTCCACCTTTGTGAACGATCTTGTTGTGGATTGGCTCAGCGTTGGCCTTGACCCGGAGAAAAGCGTTATTTTTCAGCAGTCACAGGTGAAAGAACACGCAGAGCTGCATCTTTTGCTCTCTATGATTACCCCACTTGGCTGGTTGGAACGCTGCCCCACTTATAAAGAACAGCAGCAGGAAATTACCAACAAAGATTTGAATAACTACGGCTTTTTGGGCTACCCTGTGCTTATGGCGTCTGACATTCTTATGTACCGCCCCCTCTTTGTGCCTGTTGGCCAAGACCAATTACCCCATATTGAACTCATGCGCGAAATTGCTAGGCGCTTTAACTACCTGTATGGCGAAATTTTTCCAGAAGCAGAAGCGCGCCTTACCCCCGCCGCAAAATGCCCTGGCCTTGATGGCCGTAAAATGTCCAAAAGCTACGGCAATGGCATTTTCTTAAAAGATACTATGGCGGATATTGAACCCAAAGTTAAAGGCATGTTCACAGACCCCGCCCGCCTGAGAAAGTCTGACCCGGGTAACCCCAAAAACTGCAACCTTTTCCCTTACCACGAACTTATGACCTCCCCGGCTCTGCAAGCAGAAATTACAGCCGGCTGCACAAGCGCCACCCTTGGTTGCGTGGACTGCAAAAAAATATTTATGGAAAGCCTTGGCCGCTTTATGGCCCCCCTGCACGAACGCCGCGCGGAGATTTTAAGCCGCAAAAACTATGTGGACGATGTTTTAACCGCGGGGAATGATAAAGCACGCGCCGCAGCAAGCGAAACCATGCGCCTTGTCCGCGAGGCTATGCATCTGAAATGAATGCGTATGTGGGGGAAGGGAAAACCCCCTTTGTGGACAAAGGGGGTTTTCCCTTCCCCCACACCCCCCGCCCTGTCCCC
>CAZPTC010000266.1:0-3323 GCA_964589455.1 uncultured Desulfovibrionaceae bacterium
ATTGCCTTCGCAAGGCAGGGGTCGAGAGTTCAAATCTCTTCGTCTCCACCATAAAGAACATGTAAAGCCGTTACAGTTATGCTGTAACGGCTTTATTGCATACCATCCCCCCCTGAAAGCACTTTACAAACCTACCCCGCCCCCCTTTTGCTTGACAAGCACCCCTATTACTGCCATTTTTTCTATAAGGAGCGCAAAATGGGCATGGCAGAAGGCTGGAACGCCATAACAACTATTGCAGAACGCAAAATTCAGGAAGCCATAGAAGAAGGCCAATTAGATAATTTGCCTGGCTATGGCAAACCTCTTGAACTGGAAGACCTTTCGCATATCCCACCAGACATGCGCATGGCATATACGCTATTAAAAAACAGCGGCTATTATGAACAAAAAAAGGAAGACTTCCGCTTGGCCCCCATTACAAACTCTCTTCTTACGCAAGAAGATGAACCAGATGAAGAACGTATGCGGCGCTTGCGTTTTCGCCTTTATAAACTCCAGGAACACCGCAAAAAACGCTTGTAGCAAAGAATACTATGCCAACTTACCCTGCTTTTGCCCCTGGTTCTCACTCCATTGCGGAGCTTTATACAGCAATATGCCATTCGCAACACCTTGTAGCCCTTACAGGCGCAGGTATTTCTACCCTTTCCGGCATACCGGATTTTCGTGGGAAAAATGGTCTGTATTCCCGCACAGATGCAGACTACAATAAACTCTTTGATATTGATTTTTTCCGCAAAGACCCTTCCTATTATTACACCCATTCCAGAGACTTTATTTATAATTTGGATGAGCGCGAACCCAACATTGTACACCACGTGCTTGCAAAACTAGAAAAGCAAGGCACCCTTAAAGCCGTGCTTACCCAAAATATAGACCTTTTGCACCAAAAAGCTGGCTCCCAGGAAATATGGGAGCTGCATGGCTCCCCAAGCACCCACCACTGCCTTAAATGCCACCATGCTATGGATTTTAACGCTGTGCGGGCTTTGCTGCATACCCAGGCAGTGCCCCGCTGCCCGCTCTGTTCTGGCATACTAAAGCCGGATATTGTCTTTTTTGGGGAAATGCTGCCAGAGCTTGCCATAGAAAAAGCAGCCTGGCACTCTGCACAGGCAGACCTTATGCTTGTACTTGGCACAAGCCTTACAGTTTACCCTGTGGCTGGCTTGCCAGATATTACCCTGCAAAACGGGGGGCAGCTTGCTATCATTAATGCAGACAATACGAGTATGGATAAACAGGCAATGTTTCGATTTGACGACTTAGAATCTATTTTTTGCGCATTAGACTACGCCATTTCTACAGAAAAAAGCTAAAAAATCTAATAATCATCTCTAATTTTTATTGCAATCAAAGCCATTTTCTTGTATAGTCACTTTAGCTTCACACATGCACGCGGGAACTGGCTCATGTCTAAAACAGACAAAGATTACACACTTCACAAGAAATTAATGTTAGGCGCTGGGGTGTTAACTCTTTTTGCGCTTATTCTTTTTTTCTTAGCTCTGCGCTTTGGCTTTTTCATTGCCTCTGAGCCAAAGGTGGAGGCAAAACCGCACAATGTATACACGGAAACACTGCGTGTTGTTGCAGACAAAGACTACGCCCCTTACACATTTCTGGATGAAAAAGGCAATTATTCTGGCTATGACGTAGAAGTTATTTATTCCATAGCGGATAGGATGGGGAAAAACATACAGCTTGATCTTATGCTTTGGTCAGAAGCAAAGCAGGCTGTTCAAGACGGCACGGCCGATATTATTATGGGTTTGGAATGCTTGCCAGAATCTTTGCCAGAATATAGCCTTTCCGTCCCCCTGCACAATGACCCATTTATGGTTTTTAGCTATCAAGAGCTAGGCAGCCTGGGTGATTTATACGGTAAAAAAGCCGCTACTCTGGCTGATGGTGGCAGCAATAATGCGTTTTTAAAGCCATACAGGCTGGATGGCAATGTTACTACTTTCAGCACGTACAGCGAAGCGTACGAGTCTTTACAGCGCGGCGACAGCGACTACCTTGTGGCGCGTTATTCCGTTGGCCGCCGCATTATTGCCAAGTATAATGATACAGAAATACGCGTGCTGAACCCTGTTTTTATGAATACTTACCTTTGTATGGGGGTAAAAGCAGGGAATGAAAAGCTGCTGGAAGAGCTAAATGTAGCGCTTATTGGGTTTGTCACAAGCCCAGAATCAAAGGCACTGAGCAAAAAGTGGCTCGGCGACTATGTAGAATTCATTAATATATGGGATTTTATTGAAAAAAACACTTCTACATTTATCTATATTATTGTAGCATTTATTCTTGCTATACTTCTTGTTGATATATACACAAACAGACGCTTAAAAAAAGTTGCGGAAGAACAAAAAGACAATTTGGCACTTGTGGTAGAGTATCAGCAACTCATAACAGAAGCCACAAAGGGCCTCTACGAAAGTATTTATGAGTTTGATATAACGCATAACTGCGCCTCAAGCCCAAGTACATACGAATATTTTACACGCCTTGGCATTGCCATAGATACCCCGTATGATGATGCATTGGCCCATGTTGCCAATAATCAAATTAAAGAAGAATATCGCCAAGGCTACTTAAATATGCTTTCTAAAGAAAATATTCTGCAAGCATATGAAGCCGGACAAAATACCCTGCAATATGACTTTATGATAAATATTGATGGGAAAAGTTACTATTGGATGCGCCTTACCGCACGTATATTTTACTGGAAAACAGATAACTCTGTGCGTATTATTACCTACAGGCAAAATATTGATACAGAAAAAAAGCAAGAACTTTATTTACTTGAAAAAGCCCAAAAGGATTCTCTTACAGGTTTATACAATAAACGTGCTTCAGAAGAATCTATTAATGAAATCATACGCTACACAGACCCACATGCCTGCAAGCACGCCTTTTTGATTTTAGATATAGATGACTTTAAAAAAGTAAATGATACTCTAGGCCACGCAACGGGTGATGCAGTCATCACAAAATTTGCCACAACAATGCGGCGAGCATTTCGCGCATCTGATATTTTGGGCCGCATAGGCGGCGATGAGTTTGTGGTTTTTCTTCAAAACATACCCAGTGTAGATTGGGTGCGCGGAGAAGCTCAAGGCCTTGTAGAAAAACTGCGCGATACAATTGGTGAAAATAGTAAAACGTGTTCTGTTTCTGCCAGCATTGGCGTAGCGGTATACCCAGAAGGCGGTATGGAATACGCATCTCTGTATAAAAATGCAGACGCCGCCCTTTATATTACTAAAGCCAATGGCAAAGATGGCTTTACCATTTTTGCAGATGGCATTGAACCC
>CAZPTC010000267.1:0-3299 GCA_964589455.1 uncultured Desulfovibrionaceae bacterium
GCGAAGGTTTTGCGCAGCAAAAGCAAGCGGCGTACTGCGGCAATAAGGGGGTTTGGGGGGGATTATCCCCCCCAACACTCTCATACTCTAGCTGGCCTTCAGTTCATCCATGAAGGTGCGCAGTTTTTGCAGGTATGTGCGGCAGACATCCGGGTTTTGGGCTGCCACGTTATGCAGTTGGTAGGGGTCTGTGCGGCGGTTATACAGTTCGTCCTGTTCTGGCACTTCTGCAACAGAGCCGGGGGTGCAGGTCCACTGGTCTTCACCATCCAGGGTAGCGGCGGCTTGCAGTTTCTTTTGTGCATCAGAGGCGAAGTCTGCAAGGTTAGCCATAGAGCCTTCTGCAGGGCCAGCATCGCCCATGGCTTCCATAACGCCCTTGGAGTAGATTTCGTACATCATTTCCGCATTGCCTTGCTGCTGTTCGCCTTTCTTGAGCCAGTGGATATACGACCAGTCGTCGTCAATAATGGACCAGGAGAACTTGTGGTAGCCGGCTATGGCGAAGTCGCGCACTTTTTGCACTTCACCGCGCACAAGGGGCAGCAGGGATTTGCCCTGCATATCCGGGTGAACGCCAATACCAAGCCAGTCGCACACAGTTGGGGCCACATCGCAAGACTGCACATACGCTTTAATGCGCTGGCCGGCTTTAACGCCGGGTGCGCGCAGCATCATGGGTGCGTGTACAAGTTCTTCATAGGGCCAGGGGCGCACTTTACGCATAAGGCCGTGGCCGTGTTCGGCGTCGCCAAGGGGTTCGCCGTGGTCAGAAACCTGCATAACCAGGGTATTTTCTTCAAAGCCAAGGCGGCGTATGGCGTCTAAGAGCACGCCAAAGTAGTGGTCGCAAAGGCTTACCAGTTCTGCGTACAGCATACGGACGTGGTTCATTTCCGGCTCAGTGAACACGTCTTTCACTATGCACATAAGGGGCAGGAACATGTCCTTGCCTTTATAGTCCGGGTTGTATGGGCAGGGGAATTTTTCGTACACAGACGGGGGATTCCAAGGCTCATGCGGGTCAAAGCTGTCTATCCACAGGAAGAATTGTTTGTTGCGGTCTACCTGCTCAAGGTATTCAATGGCCTTGGTCATGGTTCTGGCAACATAGCGGTCTTGCGGGCCGCGCCAGTATTGGGTTTGCTTTAAGTAGCAGGTAAGTTCATCAAGCAGGGGTTCCACCACTTTTTCGCCAAGAATTTTGTCGGCGGTTTCGATAACGTGGTCTTCCAGATAGTCTTTGGGGTTTTCGTGGATAAGGGCATCTGTGAAGTAGAAGTCTTGGTCAGCCTCGTGTCCGTGGGTGAACCAGACTTTGTCAAAGCCGCGTGTATAGCCAAACTTGGGCAGGCGATACATGGGGCAGTCAAAAATAATGGCAGTATCAATGGGGCGGCCCCAGCAAAGGTCAGCAATGGTAGTATCCGCCATAGTAATGGCTACCCAGCCGGAAAAAGGCAGGGTATAGCGGCCAGTGTGCATGGCACGGCGGCAGGGCACTGTGGGCAGGCCCTCAGTATAGCAGTTTTCAAAGAGAACACCTTCGCGGGCGAAGCGATCAAAGTTTGGGGTTTTAATCCAGCTATTCCCGTAGCAGCCAAGGTAATTGTACTGGAGGGAGTCGAACATGACCACAATCGCATTCTTCATCATACATTTTCTCCTGTGTTAAGGTAACACGTTTGCGTGAAATCCCGAAGGGATCTTCGGGAAAAAATCCCCCCTGCTTTGCCCAAGGGGAAAACAGGGGGGAAGTTGTTAACTGGCTTTCAGTTCGCTCATGTAGGTGCGGAGTTTGCGAAGCAGATCTTCTGCCACTTCCGGCTTTTCACTGATAATATTGTGAAGCTGGAAGGGGTCTTTTTTACGGTCAAAAAGCTGGTCATCTGCGGGTACATCCAGCTTGGAGCCGGGGGTGCATGTCCATTGGTCTGCGCCGTCCAGGCTTGTTGCTTTGATGTACTGGGCCATAGCGTCTAAGTCCATAGTTTCTTCAGAAGACGCAATGGTGCTTTTTTGCAGGAACATTTCATTGCCTTCCACACCGTCAAAGGTCATGCGGGAAAGGCCCAGCACGGAGTCTGCGTCTTTTTTGCCCACAACCCAGTGGATGAAGGAATAGTCTTCTGTATATATGGCCCAAGAAGAGCCAAAGTAGCCGCAGATAATAAAGTCGCGTATTTTTTGCACTTTCCCTGTCATAAGGGGCCATAAGTCTTTGCCGTGCATATTTTGGGTGGCGCCTTTAAGGCCCAGCCAATTACAAATGGTGGGGGCAATATCAAAGTTTTGCACAAGGCCCTTTACGCGGGTGCCGGCCGGCAGGCCAGGGGCTTTAATAATAAGGGGTATGTGTACCAGTTCTTCGTACGGCCAGGGGCGGCATTTACGCATAATACCGTGGCCATGTTCATTGTGGCCAAGGGGTTCGCCGTGGTCAGAAATAAGCACCATCATGGTGTTTTCCCAAAGGCCAAGGGCGCGCACTGCTGCGGTAAGATACCCAAACCAGGTATCGCACATGGTTATTTTTTCCGCGTATAGCATGCGTATGTGGTGCAGTTCCCGCTCAGTAAAAAACAGGTCTACATCGCCCATAACGGGCACAAACATTTCCGGGCCATCGTAATCCGGGTCGTACGGGCATTTTTTCTCTTTGTCATATACAGATGGTGGGTCCCACGGCTCGTGCGGGTCAAAGCTGTCTATCCACAAAAAGAAGGGGTGGTTTTTATCGGCATGGTGCAGATAATTAACGGCCATTTGCATAACTTTGGCCACATTTTGGTCTTCTTCCACCTTCCAGTATTGGCGGTTTTTCAGGTAGCAGCTTATTTCTTTTAAAAGCGGGGTAAGCACATCTGCGCCGCTTTTTTCGTTCATGGTTTCAAGTTGCATTTTAGAAAGGTAGTCGCGCGGGTCTAAGTGGATAAGTTCGTCATGCTCGTAGTGGTCGTGGTCGCCTTCATGCCCGTGAAGAAAATATACTTTATCAAAAGAACGGGTGTAGCCAAATTTTGGCAAACGGTACATGGGGCAGTCAAAAATAATAGCTGTGTCAATACCTGTGCCCCAGCAATTGTCTGCAATGGTGGTGTCTACCATGCGGATGGGGCTCCAGCCTGTTTCATGCAATGTGTGGCGGCCAGTGTGCAGAGCGCGGCGCACAGGTATGGTGGGCATACCTTCGCCGTAGGCGTTTTCAAAAAGTACGCCTTCATTGGCAAAGCGGTCAATATTTGGGGTTTTAATCCAGTCATTTCCGTAACAGCCATTGTAATTGAACTGCCAACTGT
>CAZPTC010000268.1:0-3268 GCA_964589455.1 uncultured Desulfovibrionaceae bacterium
TTAACGCCCGATAAAGGGGAAGCCACAACAAACGCCATTTTGGATTTTGTGCGCCAAGGGGCAGATATTATATGTGTTACAGGCGGCATGAGTGTAGACCCGGACGATAAAAGCCCTGCCGCCATAAAAGCCACAGGCGCGCGTATTGTCAGTTATGGGGCTCCGGCTTTTCCTGGGGCCATGTTTTTGCTGGCGTATCTGGGCAGCACAGTTATTGTGGGTTTGCCCGGCTGCGTGATGTATAATAAGACAACAGTATTTGATTTACTTATGCCACGCCTTTTAGCTGGTCTGCAAGTGACAGCGCGTGATATAGCCGCACTGGGGCATGGTGGCTTTTGCGCAGGCTGCGCTGCTTGCGCATACCCGCATTGCCCTTTTGGTAAGGGGGGCGTGTAACGCAAAAAAAGCACAGGGTGCATACCCCATGCTTTTTATATAACACGCAAAATGCGTGATGTTTGTAAGGCTTAGTCTACAAAGCGTTTTTCTTTTCTTTGGCCTTCTTCAAAATATACACTTGTGGCATAGCCAAAGTGGCTGGCATACGCACCAAGCTGTTGGAAAGCATAGGCAACACTTTCTCTTGTATGTGCGTCAGAACCAAAAGAAATACCTAAGCGCGCTTTGGCTGCTAAGTCCATAAAAACCGGGCCAGGGTAAATTTCTGCGCACGGTTTGCGCAGGCCAGCAGAAGAAACTTCTATAGCCATGCCAGATTGTTGCAATTCCCCAATGCTGTCTGCCAGTACCTGCTGGCCTTCATTGCTTTGTTCCCATTCTTTATAGGAAGCTACACTGTATATTTTAATAATATCCGGGTGTGCAAGAATGTTAAAAAGGCCGCTTTGTGCCATTTTTTGCAGTGTTTTGTAATACTGTACATAAAAAATGTTTTTTTCTTTGGTAGAAAGTACATCCCAGTCTTCCTGTTTTGCATCAAAACCCCATGTATCCAGAAAGTGAATACCAGCCAGGCAATAGTCAAAAGGGGCAGATTGCAACACATGTTGCATAAAGGGTATTTCGCGCTCCAGCCAGTCCACTTCTACCCCAAGCAGGGTTTTTATGTGGTAGTCTTGGTGGTTTAACGAGTGCGGGGCATTACGCAGTTCAAGCACTCGCTCAATATAGGTTGGGAAGGCTTTTTCCAGTTTGTCCCTGTATTCTATTTGATACGAATACGCACGCGGTCTGACGGAATGTTCAGAAAAACCTTGTATATCCAAGCCTTTTTCATGCGCAGCATGGGCCATTTCCCGTACAGTGTTTTGACCGTGAGAAAAAAGCGTGTGAGTATGCGTATCTATGCGGGGTGTCTTATTATTTTTTGGAGAAAGGGGAGAGAGGGGAGCAGACATAATGGGGCAAACCTTCAGGGCTTGGGGTGGTTCAGTACAGTGTCAAAGGCATCAAACACAGCTTCAACAATATCTTCCTCCCGTACCGGGTCTCCAAGCACAATGGTGCTGTTTTGGGTATAACGCGCGGGCAGGGCATTTAAAACCAAGGCGTATACGTCTTGGTAATCTTTGGTGCTTAAAAGTTCTATGCGGGCAGTTCCCTTGTATTTTTCATAAAACTTTTCCATAGCCTTGATGACCTTTTTTTCATTTCTGTTTTTCACAGCAGAAAAATCTACAAAAGAAAGAGGCACAGGGGTATCCTCCTGGCAAAAGTGAGAGAAAGTACAACTGACTTTAAAGGAACCTGAAAAAAAAGCAAGCCTTGAATAGTCAGAATGTGGAAATAACGTTAATATGCCATTTTTGGTAAATGGCAGGCAAAAGCTTTGCTTGAACACTGGCATGTTTTTTGCTAAATTGTTTAAAAGGTTTCACTATGCGTATACTTCTGCTTAATCTTACCCGCCTCGGCGATTTGCTGCAAAGCCAGCCCCTTGTGTATGCCCTTAAAGAAAAAGGGCACAAAGTAAGTCTTGTGTGTCTGGAAAACTTTGCAGAAGCAGTCGCTCTTTTTGAGGGACTGGAAGCGGTATTTCCCTTTGCCGGGCATAGCCTGCTTGCAAAGTCAGAGCAAGATTGGCGCATGGCTCTTGGGTTTATGGAGGAATGGCTGGCAGATTTTGCCAAACAAATGCCGCAGCCAGAATATGTGCTCAACCTTACCCCCACAACAGGGGCGCGCCTTTTAGGCAGCGCTTTTGCCGGGCATTTTGGTATACCCCATAAAGGTTTCGCCTTAGATGAGCATGGCTTTGGGGTTAATACCCACCCTTGGGCCACCTATATACAGGCCGCGAGTTTAAGCCGTGGGTGCAGCCCTGTAAATGTGGTAGATGCCTTTTGCGCGATGGGGGAATGCGCGGCCACGCGCAATAATTTACGGCCAGTGGCAGAATTTGCCAAAAAAGCCATGCTGGATTCTTTGCAAAAAGAAGCGCCGGGCTTTTCCCGCTTTGTGCTTTTTCAGCTTGGTGCTAGTGAAGAGCGCAGGCGTTGGCCGGTGGCGTTTTTTGCGGCAACAGGCAAACACCTACTCAGGCACGGCATTGTACCAATTCTTGTGGGCAGCCCTGGGGAACGCCCTTTGGCAGAAGAATATTTAAGCCTTTCCCCTGGCCCTGTTATTGATGCAATAGGCCGCACCAGCCTGCCAGAACTCGCCACACTGCTTTCTCTTGCCAGCCTGCTTATCACCAATGATACAGGCACCATGCACTTGGCAGCAGGTCTTGGCACCCCCATTGTCGCCATTTTTTTGGCAACTGCCCAGCCTTGGGACACTGGCCCTTATGCGGAAAACTGCCTTTGTTTAGAGCCAGACATGCCTTGTCACCCTTGTGGGTTTGGCACTTTGTGCAGCAGGCAGCATGCTTGCCGCACCCATATACAGCCTGCTTTTGTAGCCCAGCTTGCCCTTGCGCGTATAGAGCATGGCGCATGGCAAAATTTGCCTGCTGCACAGGGCATGGCCCGTGTATGGCGAACGTGCAGGGATACTGCCGGCTTTATGGGGCTAAAGCCAGTGCCAGAAGGACAGGCAGGAGGCCAGACAGAAGGCCAGAATGAAGGCCGGGCAGAATCGCAAAGCCAGCAGGCAACCTTTAATTGGATGAGTACCCAGCGTCTTTTTTATCGCCATCTTATGGCAGCCCTTGCCAAAGAAAACACTTTGCCCCAGCCGCAGTATTTTTGTTTAGAAAAAGCACGGGAAGAGCGGCTTTTGGCGTTTTTTCAGCAGGCAGAGCCGCGTTTGCTTTTATTTGCAGAGCAAGCGCAGCGTTTAGTGCAAACAAAGGATTATG
>CAZPTC010000269.1:0-3245 GCA_964589455.1 uncultured Desulfovibrionaceae bacterium
GGGGTGGTGGTTTTGTGCTAGATCACTGCCACCACCACCACCACCCCCCCCCCCCCCCCCCCCCCCCCCCCCCCAATCTTTCTTCCCCCCTACTCTTCCACACCAGCCATGCGGGAAAGTTCTTTTTCGCGTTCCTCTGGTGAAAGCTTTGTGCAAAGGGTGAAAGTTTCCCCGTCCACAATTGTTTTGCGCACAAAAAAATGGCTTTTGGCGCGGCTTGCAAGCTGTGGCCAATGGGTAATAAGCAGCATTTGGCGGGTTTGCGCCAACCTTTCCAAGCGTTCTGCCACGCGGTTAAGGGTAATACCGCCCACACCGGCGTCTACTTCGTCAAATATAAGAATAGCTTCATCGCTGGTGTGTTCTGCCTGCACGCCGATAACGGCAAGTAAAAAGCGGGAAAGCTCGCCCCCGGAGGCAATTTTATCTAAGGGTTGCGGGGTTTGGCCAGGGTTGGGTGCCCATAAAAGGCGCGCGCGTTTTTCAATACAAGGGGGGGTGGCGCCACAGGCTGGGTATAATTCGTAGTCTGTCCATTCTGGGATAACGCGCACTTCTTCTGCAAAGCCAAGGCCTGCAAGCTCTGCCATAAGGGTCTGGCAAAAGATTACGGCGGCGGCTTCGCGCTTTGCATCCAGGGCATCAAGGGCATGGTGCAGGCGACTGGCGGCTTCTTCTTCTTTGCGGGAAAGCTGGGTTACTTCCAGGGCGCACATATCCAGAAAAGAAAGGTTTTCGTCAATATTGGATTTTAGGGCTAAAATTTCTGGCAAGGTGCGTTTGAGTTTGCGCTTAAGCTGGGCAAGGGCGTAAAGGCGGGCCTCTATGGCGTCTGCATCTCCCAGCTCTTTAGAGGAAGAGGCAGGGATTTTGCGGAAACGGCTTTGCAAATCCCGCAGGGTTTCGTGGAACGATTCTACGGCTTCTGTTTCTGCGCTCCAGGGGTTTTCTTCTCCATCAGACTCTAAGTCTGCAAGCTGGGATATCATGCGGGAAAGCTGAGAAAGCTGGCTTGTAAGGCCATGCTCGTCTGCCAAAAGGGTAAAGCCTGTGGCGTACAGCTCTTTTACGCGGGCACTGCCGCGCATGGCTTGTCGGGCTTCTTCCAGGCGTTCTTCTTCCCCTTCTTGGGGGGCCACTTTATCTATTTCTTTTTGCTGCATTTCCAGAAATTCCCGCTTTTCCAAGAGGGAAGCCTGTTTTGCAAGCAGGGCATTTTTTTGTTCGGCAATGCTTTTGAGTTCTTTAAAGGCCGCGTCTTTTTCTTCCAGAATATCCGGGGCGTCCATAGTTTTGTCAATCAGCTCTGCCTGAAAGGATGGCTGGAGCAGCTTTTGCTGGCCATGCTGCCCGGCATGGAGAAGAAGCGAGGGACGCAAGGCGCGCATGGCGTCCTGGGTCTGCAATTCATTATTGAGGAAAAAGCGGCTGCGGCCTGTTTCTGCCACAAGTTCGCGGCGCAGGATAAGATCCCCATCTTTTTGGGCAAAAAGGGCTTCTACCTGGGCTTTTTCGCGCCCCGGGCGCACCATTTCCACACCCAGTTTATCGCCTAAAAGAAAATTAATGGCTTTGAGGATAAAACTTTTCCCGGCACCGGTTTCCCCAGTAAGCACGTTCATAGAGGGGGCAAATTCCAGCTCCATATCTTCTATAAGGGCAAGGTCGCGTATCCGTAAATATTCCAGCATAGTATCACTTAAGTATGGTTGGCAAACAGGTTGAGTATATTTGGCAAGAAAGGAGTATCTTAGCGTTTTTTAAGGCGGGGGTCAAAATAATCGCGCATGCCTTCCCCCAAAAGATTATAGCCAAGCACGGTGATTAAAATGGCAATGCCGGGGTAAAGGGAAAGCCAGGGCGCAATTTCTAATGTGTCTTTTCCTTCCATAAGCATGTTACCCCAACTGGGAGAAGGCGGCTGCACACCAAGGCCAAGAAAGCTAAGCGAAGATTCTACCAATATGGCCCCAGCAACGCCTAATGTTGCGGAAACAAGCACGGGGGAAATGGCATTGGGCAATATATGGCGCACAATAATGCGCACAGAGCTTGCACCCGCAAGGCGGGACGCGGCAACATATTCGCGTGTTTTAAGGGAAAGGGTTTCCGCGCGTACAAGGCGCGCTACACTCATCCACGAGGTAAGGCCAATAACCACCATAATATTGAAAAGACTTGGCTCTAAAAAGGCGATAACCGCTAAAATAAGAAAAAAGGAGGGGAAGCAGAGCATAATATCCACGCCGCGCATAATAATTTCATCTACCCAGCCCCCAAAATAGCCGGCTGCAAGGCCAAGGGCAAGGCCAATGGCAAGGGAAATGCCAACTGCCACAAAACCAACCCACAAAGAAACACGCCCGCCATACAGCATGCGGCTTAAAATATCGCGCCCCAGGGCATCTGTGCCAAAGGGATGCAGGTCTGAAGGGGGGGCTAAGGGGGCGGCAAGGTCAAGCGCGGCGGGGTCAAAAGGGGAAATAAGCGGGGCAAATACCGCAAGTGCGCCCATAATAAGCACAATGGCAAGCCCAAGGTATAGCAAAATGGGGGAATGCCTGAGGCGAAAATACCCAGCGCTTAAGGAAGCGCGCAATGAAAAACTCATGCAAAGCCTCCTTCTCTTTCGCGTACTGTGTCTGCAAAAGCATCTGCTGCCAAGGCGCCATCATTACCTGCATCAGGGGAGGCAGGGCCTTGCGGGGCATCCCCTTCGCTTCCAGCATCTACACTTGTGCGTATGCGCGGGTCTGCAAGGCCATAGCCAATATCTGCCAGTAAATTGCCCGCAAGGGTAAGCACAGCGCCAAGCACAAGGTTGCCCATAATAAGCGGGTAATCGCGGGAAAGCACAGCCTGATAAAATAGCTGCCCAAGCCCGGGCAAGGCAAAAATACTTTCAATAATAACACTGCCGCCAATAAGCCCGGGCACACTAAGGCCCAAAATGGTGATAACAGGCAAAAGGGCATTGCGCAGGGCATGCTTGTATATAACACGGCGGGAAGAAAGGCCTTTTGCACGCGCGGTGAGTATATAATCCTGCCGTAATACTTCCAGCATGGAAGAACGTAAAAAGCGCGAGGTGCCCGCTATACTGCCCACAGTGCCCACAAGAATGGGCAAAAAAAGGTGCGCGGCAATATCCTGCACCTTGCCCCAAGCGGATAAGCTGTTGTAGTCTAAACTTGTAAGGCCGGAAATAGGCAGCCAGCCCAAATCAATACCAAAATACAGCATAA
>CAZPTC010000270.1:0-3244 GCA_964589455.1 uncultured Desulfovibrionaceae bacterium
CTGGAGCAAAACCATGGTTGCAAGACAAATGGAAGGCGCGCACAGTTTTTTCTTGCCAGCCAGGTCCCCCCTCACCCTGCTGCCAAATGCACCAACTCCCAATAGCCGGTGCAGGGGCGCTTGCCCC
Organism: uncultured Desulfovibrionaceae bacterium; assembly: GCA_964589455.1. Lineage (GTDB taxonomy): Bacteria > Desulfobacterota > Desulfovibrionia > Desulfovibrionales > Desulfovibrionaceae > CAZPTC01. The sequence continues at coordinate 128 of CAZPTC010000270.1, forward strand.
TGCCGGGGGGGTCTGGGGGGCGAGTAGCCCCCCAGCCGCAAGCCGCAGTCTACACATTCCAAAAGGATACAGCACCACATTATGGGCATTACAATACAGAGTATCAGTAAATCGTATGGCGGAAGGGCCATATTCACAGATTTTTCGTTAGACGTGCTGGACGGCATGCGTCTTTGCGTATGCGGGCCTAATGGCTGTGGCAAGTCTACGCTTTTGCGTATTATGGCAGATGCTTCGCCGCCGGACTCGGGTAAAATTTCGTATCCGCGGGGTACGCGGCTTGGGTATGTGGAGCAGACACTGGAGGGGGCGGATTTAGAGACGCCACTTTTGGAGTGGGTGCAGGCGGTGTTGCCGGACTGGGGTGATTTTTGGAAAGAGTGGGAAGCTGCGCATGATGCGGGGGATGAGTCTGCGATGCTGGGCTTGCAGGAGCGCCAGCATGATTTAGAGGCGCGGTATGGGTATAACCCGGAGCAGAGGGCGCAGAGTGTGCTTTCTGGCTTGGGCTTTAGCAAAAGGAAGTGGGGGCAGACTGTAGGCAGTTTGTCCGGTGGCTGGCGGGAGCGGGCAAAGCTTGCGCGGGTGCTTACCCAAGGGGCGGATGTGCTGCTTTTGGACGAGCCGACAAACCACCTGGATATGGACGCTGTGGAATGGCTTGAAGAATGGCTTTTGGGGTACAAAGGGGCGCTTGTTTTTGTGGCGCACGACAGGTACTTCATGGACAAAATGGGCACGCATGTGCTGTATTTGGGGTCTTCCAAGCCGGTATTCCGCAAGGCGACATTCAGCCAGTTTTTAGAATTGCAGGCAGAGCTGGAAGAGCAGAGAGAGCGGGAAGCGAAGAAGCTGGCAGAAGAAATTGACCATAAAATGGACTTTGTGCGGCGCTTTCAGGCAAAGGCGACAAAGGCCAGGCAGGCATCTTCCCGCAAAAAAATGGCAAAAAAAATGGAGAAAGAGCTGGAGCAATACCAACCAGAAGCCAAAAGGCGGGAGCTGGCGTTTAAATGGCCGGAGGCGGCAAAGTCTGAAAAGGTGGTGATGTGCGTCACGGGCCTTGATTTTGCGTTTCCAGATGGCCAGAGCTTGTGGCCGCCCTTGTCTTTTCAACTGTTCAGGGGGCAAAAAATAGCGCTTGTGGGGCATAATGGGTGCGGTAAGTCTACGTTGCTGAAATTGCTTATGGGCAAGCTGCAAAAAACGGGGGGCGATATAAGCGTATCGTCTTTGACAAGGATGGGCTATTATTCCCAGCAACAGGCGGAAACATTTGATTTAAACGGCACAGTTTTGGGGGAAACAAGAAGACTTTCTGACCCCAAGACAACGGAAGAAGAGCTTATGAGTGTGCTTGGTCTGTTTATGCTGGGCCAAGGGTACTTTGACAGGTTTGTGCATACATTATCCGGTGGGGAAAGAAGCCGTATGGCCCTTGCCCTGCTGTTTTTGGCGCGCTGTAATTTGCTGGTGCTGGACGAACCCACTAACCACCTGGATTTAGAAAGCCGCGAGGCGCTTATAGAGGCGCTGGATGCGTTTGATGGCACACTGTTTATGGTGGCGCACGACAGGCATTTGCTGGCAGAGGTGGCGGATGAGATATGGGCCATAAATGAAGACGGTAAAAATGGCATAACTGTGTATGAAGGTGGGTATGAAGAGTACGACGCTGCGCGTAAAGACAGGCAAAAGTCTGGTATTAAAAAAGAGCAGAAGGAGCCTGAGCCTGGGAAAATAGAAAATCTTTCCCGCGAGGCTTTAAAGCAAAAAAAGCGGGAACAGGCAGAAAAACGCAACGCGCTTTCTAAGGAAATTAAGCCCCTCCAAGAAAAGTATGAGAAAATGGAGGCAGAGCTGGAAGCGCAAATGCTGCGCCAGACAGAGGTAGAAACTTTGCTTGCTGACCCGGAAGTATACAATAATGGTGAACAGGCCAGTGCTTTGTTAAAAGAATTTCACTTACTCAAAACCGCTGTTGAAGCGGTGATGGAAGCAATGGAACCTTTAGAGGAAAAGATTTTGGCTTTGGAAGCGCAACGCGCAGCCATTGCCGGTAATTTGGACGATTAAGCTTCCCCACAGGCCTGTGTTTTTTTTGCCAAAGGAGATTATTACAATCTCCTTTGGCTTTTTTGTGGCCATGCTACAGTGGGCTATTCCAACAGCTTGATATATGACCTTGACAAATATTACACAAGGGGTATAGCTTTGGGGTGTATCTACACACTATAACCAGCTCAGCTAAATACTTAGTGGAGGTTTTATGCTAAAAAATGCTCTTGTCATCATGTTTGACTCTCTTCAACGTAACTACATCGGTGCGTATGGCAACACATGGATAAAAACCCCCAACATGGACAGGCTTGCCCGTGAAGGTATTATCTTTGACAATATGTATATTGAAGGCCTGCCCACCATTCCTTGTCGTCGTGCCATGCACACAGGCCGTTATACTCTGCACGAAGGTGGCTGGCGTGCGTTGAAAATGGACGACACTATGGTTTCAGACCTTTGCTGGGGCCGCCCCATTGATACAGCCCTTATTCTTAGCTGCCCCATGTACCGGCTGCCAAAATTTGGCTATACACGCGGCTTTGATAAAGTGTACTTTACCCACGGCCACGAAGGTGACCAATACTTCTACGACACTGACCCCCTTATCCACTACGACCCGCGCGACTTCCACGAAGATCACCTGCTTGTGAATGCAGATGCAGAGCAGGGTGGGGATGTTGTGGGCCCCTTACTGCACGAAACATCCTGCTACTTAAAACAGCAGCAGAATTGGAAAACAAAAGAAGATCGCTATGTTGCCAAGGATATCCGCGCCGCGGTATGTTACTTGGAGCAAGTGGATCGCAATAAGCAATTCTTCCTTTGGATAGACAGCTTTGACCCGCACGAGCCTTGGAACCCGCCTTCCACCTGGACAAAGGACACAAAATGCCCCTATAACCCAGACTATAAAGGCAAAGACCAAATTCTGCCTATATTAGGCCCCGCCGATAACTATTCGGAAGAAGAACTGCACCATGTGCGTATGCTTTATGCCGAACTTGTTACCCTTTGCGATGGCTATTTAGGTATTCTTATGGACACAGTGCGTCGCCT
>CAZPTC010000271.1:0-3231 GCA_964589455.1 uncultured Desulfovibrionaceae bacterium
CACTCAGCCCCGTGGCAGAGCTTTTTCTTTTTATGGCAGACCGCGTGCAACATATTGAAGAAGTTATTAAACCCGCTCTTGAAAATGGGCTTTGGGTACTGTGCGACCGCTATGCCGATTCCACCATTGCTTACCAAGGCTTTGGCCGAGGTCTTAACGTGGAATGGCTGCAAGATTTGCACAAAAAAGCTACAGGAAATTTTTGGCCAGATATAACCCTGTGGCTGGATTTACCTGTACAGGAAGCGCTTATGCGCGCTCTAATGCGCAATGCTGTTGGCGAAACACGCAATAGTGTTGTAGAAGGGCGCTTTGAAGCAGAAGACATTGCTTTTCACACCCGTATTTACCAAGGCTTTAAAACACTTGCTGCCCAGCACCCGGAAAGAATTTTCCGCGTAAATGCAAGTGGCAGCCAGGAACAGGTTTTGCAAAATGTGCTGGATAGTTTGCTTGGTATGCCTGTAAACAAGTAGTATAGCCTCTATTAACTCGTATTTGTTGTTTTTCTTAAAATGTTTATATTTTAGTGTGTTAAGTGATATCCCTTTCCGTACGTAGGGCAGGAAGCCGAAATTTTTGCTTGACTGCATACGCGCTTGCACGTTATAGCTAACTTTCTATTTTTTGAAGGAGTTTTATACATGAAAAGAACATACCAGCCGAGCAAAATCAGCAGAAAGCGCACCCACGGTTTCCGTGTTCGTATGCGCACAGCCAATGGCCGCGCAGTACTGAACAGCCGCCGTGCCAAAGGCCGTAAGTCCCTGGCAGTATAAGCGCTTTTGCAAATTGCAAAGGGAAATATTGAAAAAAGCCCTGCACTGGCCCAAAACACGGCGACTGCGTGACAGCGCAGGGTATAGCGCCGTATATGAAAAAGGGACGCGTTATTACACGCGTTCTTTTATGCTTGTGTGTGGGCCGCCCTTGGGCGGGGTTGTATCCCGCTCAATGCCCCACCAAAATCTGCATGTGCCTTGCGCCCGTGTAGGTTTATCTGTAAGCAAAAAATGCGGCAATGCTGTTATGCGTAACCGTATAAAGCGGGTTTTGCGGGAATTTTACCGCTTAAATCCATCTTTAATGCCACCTTATGATATTGTGGTATGCCCCAAAAAAAATATTCCCCATGATGGGATAAATTTGGCGCTGGTAAAGGAAGAGCTTACTCCTCTTCTGCGCAGGCTTGCCTGAATACCACGCTAAGGGAACCTGTTCTTTTTTTGCGCTGTACATATTGGGGTGTATGTCATGTTTGCGTATCTGCACTTTTCTGCAAGGTTGCGCAAGCGTTTGCCGCAGAATACACAGGGCAATAATCTTGAATATAAAGGGCGCAGTATGCGAGCCTTCCTTATACTTCCCATAAAATTTTATCAGACCTGCATTTCGCCCTTATTACCGCACCATTGCCGCTTTTATCCATCCTGCTCGCACTATGCGCTGGAGGCTATACGGGTGCACGGGGCCGGGCGTGGTCTTTTGCTTGCCATAAAGCGCATTATGCGCTGCCATCCCCTTTCAGAGGGCGGCTTTGACCCAGTGCCTCCGGCACCTACCATGTTCATGCCGGGATACAAAGTTCGTCCACGCTTTCGCCAACCTTAAAAAAAGAAACGTCCATAAAAAGGCCGCATCCCTTTTGTGGACGTTATGTTTATCTTAGGAACACTATGGATACAAAGCGCGTTCTTATAGCAACAGTTCTCTGTTTAGGCGTTCTCCTTGGCTGGAATTACCTGGCAACCTTTATGGGCTGGGTTGCACCACCTGCTGCAATAGTTGCAGAGGAGCAAACGCAAAATGTGGCGCAAGCCCCTGCTGCCCCAACCCAAAACGCTTTCCCAGAGGCAGCGCCTGTAGCGCGCTTTTCCCCTTCTGAAGGAAAAGAAATAAAAGTAAGCACCCCGCTGTATACTGCCACGTTCCACACGGGGGGCGGTATTTTGCGTTCCTTTACTCTTACCCAGTACGCGGAAGGCTTAGAGCCGGATTCCCCACCACTTGCCATGATTTCTCCTGCGGCTGCCGCAACCGCCCCTATGGGCCTGCTTTTTAATGGCCAGCCTTCTTGGAGCCTAGGGCAGTGGTCTTTTACGGGGGATGATTTAAACTTAAAGGCTGGCGAAACCGGCACCCTTACTTTTGAGGGCGAGCTGGATGGCGTGCGCATAACCCGTACCCTTACGTTTAAAGCCGATACCTACCTTATTGAAGAAAAAGATACTCTTGTCAGCACAGCAGATGTGCCGCGCACAACCCGTATGGGCTATACTATGGCTGTTACCCCGCTTGGGGGCGCAAGCATGCAGCCGGGGATGTCCAGCTACAACTCCATGCGTATGGTGTGGGATAAAGCTGGCTCTTTTGAGCAGACAAATTATTCAGACAAATTGGTGAAAGAAGGCATGGTGGAACAGGGCGCAATGCTTTGGGCTGGCGCAATGAGCAACTACTTTTTGGCCATTATTTTGCCTTCTGAAAATCCCAATTTAGTGTTTAAAGGCCGCATACAGGATGATGTGTGGCGTACTGCCGTAGAAGTGCCGGACGTGTTGCTTACCCCCGGTGAGCCGCAAAACTCCGGTTTAAACTGGTGGCTTGGCCCTAAAGAGCGTTCCCTTCTGGCAGAAGCCCCCAATGACCTTGCCGCTGCGGATGATATGGGCTTTTTCACCTTCATAGCCCTGCCCTTTGTGTGGGTGCTGGTGGCTATTGAAAGCCTTGTGGGCAACTATGGTATTGCCATTATTTTGCTGACTGTGTTTATTAAAATTCTGTTCTGGCCGCTTATGCGTAAAAGCTACCATTCTATGGAACAGATGAAAAAAATCCAGCCCATGCTTGCGGAAATTCAAAAGAAGTACGCTAATGATAAGCAGCGGCAAAGCGCAGAAATGATGCAGTTGTATAAAACCTACGGGGTAAACCCCATGGGTGGCTGTTTGCCGCTTCTTTTGCAGTTGCCAATTTTTGTGGCTCTGTATCAAGCTTTGCTTATGTCTATTGATTTGCGCCACGCTTCTTTTATCACCTATTTACCATTTACAGATATTATTTGGCTTGCAGACCTTTCCACTAAAGACCCCCTGTATATTACGCCAATTATTATGGGTATAACCATGTTTCTGCAGCAATGGATGGCCCCTGCTGTGGGCGATCCAACCCAGCGCAAAGTTATGATGCTTATGCCGGTAATCTTTACCTTCCTTTTCCTGAACTTCCCTT
>CAZPTC010000272.1:0-3210 GCA_964589455.1 uncultured Desulfovibrionaceae bacterium
TAAGGCGCTGGCAAAGGTCAATCATATCTTGTATATAGTCAGTTGCGCGGGGTTGAATAGTGGCGCGCTTCTGATTCAGGGTATCCTTATCTTCCTGGAATGCCGCCATATAGGTTTGGGCATTGGTTGTGGCACTTACCCCTTCTTTATTGGCGCGGTTGATTATTTTATCGTCTACGTCTGTAAAATTGCGCACAAACGTGACATCATACCCTAAATACCGCAAATACCGGGTAAGCACATCAAACACCACGGCAGAGCGGGCATGGCCAACATGGCAGTAATCGTAGGCGGTTATACCGCATGCATACAAAGAAACCTGGCCTTCACGCGCAGGGACAAAAGCCTCTTTCTTACGGCTCATGGTATTAAAAAGATACATACAATTCCTTATAGTATACGCAAATCAGGCATTATACGCCATAGCCCGCTGTATGCGCTTTAAACTTTCTTCTTTTCCAAGGGCTGCCAGAGTTTGATGCACAGCGGGCCCGCCAGACTGCCCCAGCAGAGCGGCCCGCAAAGGCGGCCCAATGCGTTTGAACTTGACATCGTGTTGTTCTGCATACGCATGGATGACCTGTTCCAAGTTTTCTGCCCCAAAGTCTTCTAATACTTCAAAAATAGCGCTGAGGGCAGCAAGCTGGGTTTTGCCATCTTCATCCAGAGTTTTAGCGGCTTTGTCTTCATAAGAAAAAGCGTCTGCCGGGATAAAGTACACTTTTATGGATTGCACCAAGTCCTTTAAATCTTTCACACGCTCTTGGTACAACGGCAAAATAGCCTCTATATGTTCCCGTGGCAGTGCATCCAGCCCTTCTGCCTTTAAAAAGGGCGCAAGGGAAGGGTAAAGCTTCTGGGGGGTAGCGCTTTTTAAGTAATGGGCATTAAGCCATTCCAATTTTTCTGGGTCAAAGGCTGCGGCTGCGCTGTTAAGGCTTGTGCCATCAAAAAGCTGCACCAGTTCTTCCAGCGCAAAAATTTCCTGATCCCCATGCGACCACCCAAGGCGCACAAGGTAATTCACCAGCGCTTCCGGCAAAAGGCCATCTTCCTGGTATTCTATAACTGCACGGGCTCCGTGGCGTTTGGAAAGCTTCTGCTTATCCGGCCCCAAAATCATGGGTACGTGGCCGAATGTGGGCAAAGGAAAGCCAAGGGCTTCATACAGCAAAATTTGTTTGGGGGTGTTAGAAACGTGGTCATCCCCCCGCAGTACATGGGTAACGCCCATTTCATGGTCATCTACCACTACGGCCAGGTTATATGTGGGCATGCCATCTGCCCGCTTTAACACCATATCGTCAAGCTCTGCAATGTCTACAGAAATGCGGCCTTTTACCATATCATCAAACACCACTTTGCCGCTTTCCGGGGTCTTTAATCGCACCACGCACCCGGGGCCAGGAGCTAAATTGCGCTCTCTGCAGCGGCCATTATACTTGGGTTTTTCGCCCTTGGCACGCGCCACTTCACGCATGGCTTCCACTTCTTCCGGGGTACAGTCGCAATAATAGGCGTGGCCTGTGGCAAGCATTTTGTCTATGTAGCTGTTATAAATAGAGGTACGTTGGCTTTGGTAGGTGAGGTCGCCGTCCCAGTCTAAGCCTAACCAGCGCATGGAAGCTAAAATGGAATCTGTATATTCCTGCTTGGAGCGTTCAGTATCTGTATCTTCAATGCGCAGGCGAAATTCGCCGCCAAAATGACGGGCTAACAGCCAGCAGAAAATAGCGGTACGTCCGCCGCCTATATGCAAATGCCCTGTAGGGCTTGGTGCAAAACGGGTGATAACTTTATTCATGGGGAGCCTTATGATACGAGTATTGTGGGCAAAAAAAACAAGGTGTTACGCCAAAAAACTGCGCGTTGCTATTCTACCCCATTGCCGGGTTTATGACAAGCGTGCTTTTTTCTAAAAAACCCACAGGGTTATAGGTAAGTTTTGCCTGGCGCAGGCCTTCTTCCCCCATATCTTGTTCACGGTTGATAAATTGGCAGCCTGCTGCTGCATTTGCCGCAAATGTTTGGTTCATGGCCTGATAAATGCCCTTGTAGTCTGGCTGCACTTTTTCAAAATGCACCACAAAATTCTCTGCATCCAGCGCTTCCCCTATGGAAAAGGCCACCATTGTATCTTCTACATACAAAGCGCCACCTACAAGGCCTGGCAGACGGTTCCAGTTGCCTACAACTCTGAAAATAACATCGCTTTCTGCTTGAAGAGCAGGGCTGTTTTCGCAGTCGCGCCATTTACACCAATCTTCCTGCAGGGCTAAAACCTGCTCAATATTACCATCGTCAATGGGGCGGTAATCAATACCATAGGCCTTTGTATAGGCATTAACGTGGTTTTTCTTTTTGTGGAATTTATTGCCGGATAATGTTGCTAAGTCTGACTGGTTATACAAATATTCCCAATGTTCACGGCTTTCTGTTTCCTCTACACGTGCCCCAAACTGGCTTTTCAGTTGCTCTGTAAGCTTGGAGGGTACACGGTAAATAGTGCGCTTTTTATCATTCAAAAAAGGGATAGCCGTAAAGTCTGTAGCCGCCCAATCCCCTAAAGGCGCCCAAAGGCGAGGCAGGGGTTTTTCTTGGTATACCCAGCAAAGGTTATTGTCAAAAGCCAGCCCCAGTCCATAATAATCTGCCCAGCCCCAAAGGTTGGTAAAGGAATAGTCCGCTGCTTTTTGTGGGGTTTTAACAAAGTAGGATGTGTACTCGTGAACAAGATCTAGTGTTATATGGGTAACGCCTTTTGGGAGCATGGCAATGGCCTCTGGAAGTTGAAGTTTGGCGAAGAGCAAAAGCCCAGAAAAAATGGAGCACCCAGCGGGTATCTTGTATAGATAAGGCGTAAACAGCAGCTGTAAATAGAAAAAAAGTAATGGAACTACAAAAACGGCTGGTATTCCCAGCCGCTTCATCCTGGCTTTTTTTGTGCAATGCCAGTTAACGTATTTCGCGTTTATTAACGGAAACTCTCTACGCAGACTGGTAAAACGCAAGCGCTTCTTTGGGGTTCATAACACCGTGTTTACATGCTTTTATCTCGCCACCCTTTATTGCCACCAAGGATGGCAAACGGTCCACACCGCATTTTTCTGCAAGGCCGGGCTGTTCTTCAGCGTCTATAGATGCAATATATATGGCAGGTTGCTGGGTTTTTAGCTTTTCCAGCACAGTGCCCATGACTTTGCAGTGGGG
>CAZPTC010000273.1:0-3180 GCA_964589455.1 uncultured Desulfovibrionaceae bacterium
CACCTACAATGGCCCCACCCCGCCCAATATGGTGCAGCCTGTTTCCCCCATTACAGGCACTGTGTTTAAAAACGCAGCCTCCACCAAAATGGTGCATATTGCAGAATTCACGGCAGACCTTATCCACCACAATAAGCTCAACTTAAAGCCAGAACGCAATAACCATATTATCACCACCTGGCACGATAGCTGCAACCCGGCCCGCGCTATGGGCATGCTGGAAGAACCCCGCATTGTCCTTAATGCCGTATGCAATAATTTTGTGGAAATGCCAGAACGCACCATACGCGAAGAAACCTTCTGCTGTGGCGCAGGCAGTGGCCTGAACACAGAAGAAATTATGGAATTGCGTATGCGCGGCGGTATGCCCCGCGGTACAGCCCTGCGCTATGTGCAGGAAAAGAATAATGTAAACTGGATGGCCTGTGTGTGCGCCCTTGACCGCGCCACCCTGCCCCCTGTGGCAGACTACTGGGCCCCCGGCGTTACCGTTAGCGGCCTGCATGAGCTTGTGGCCAACGCCCTTGTTATGAAGGGCGAAATACCCCGCACTCTGGACATGCGCCAGGAAGATCTGGAATACCCCGATCCTGAGCCGGAAGAAGATGATGTTGAAGAGCTGACTGCCGGTGAAGATGCCAGCGCGGATGCAAGTGAGGAAGCCTAATGTATAACAGCAAATATATTATCCCAGGCCTTGTGCTCTTTGTGGTAATTTTTACCCTTCCCTTCTGGATAAACCTTTGCTCCCCCCGCTATGTTTACCCAGAAGTAGTTCTGCCCCAAGGGGAAGGCATGGAAGCCTGCGTAGAACCCACAGAGTGGATGCGCGCCAACCACATGAGCCTTTTGCTCACTTGGCGTGATGAAGCTTTGCGCAACGAACGCCGTGTGTATGTAGCCAGCGATGGTCGCGAATGGGACATTAGCCTGCAAAACACCTGCATGGCCTGCCACTCCAATAAAGTGGAGTTTTGCGACAAGTGCCACAACCAGAATTCGGTCTCTCCCTATTGCTGGGATTGCCACCTTTTGCCCCAGGGGAATAATTCATGAAAACAAGCAGACGCAACTTTCTTAAAGTAGCGGGCCTGAGCGCGTTTGCCCTGGCTGGCGGTGCTCTTGCCCCCAAAGCAGTCCAAGCAGGCACAACCCCTATTGGCCAAAGCACAGGTTCCGGCATACCTGGCCAAGGCTCCTATTCTGCCGTGCCAGGTGCCATTACAGCCAAACGCTTCGCTATGGTTATTGATACCCGCGCGTTCGATTCCTACGAAGCTTTCCAAACTGTCATCAATGCCTGCCACACTGTCCACAATGTTCCTTCCCTTACAGGGCCACAGGAAATTAAATGGCTGTGGGACGATATTTTTGTCCACGCCTTTCCAGATGACCCCACCCCCATGTTGTCTGACGAAATAAAGCAGCGCCGTTTCCTCCTGCTCTGCAACCACTGCGCCAACCCCTCGTGCGTGCGTGTGTGCCCGGCAGGCGCTACCTACAAAACCCCACAGGGCCTTGTAGCTATAGACTATCACCGCTGCGTGGGCTGCCGCTTCTGTATGGCTGCCTGCCCCTACGGTTCCCGCTCTTTCAATTTCAAAGACCCACTGCCATTTATAGAAAACATTAACCCGGCGTTCCCGGCCCGTATGCGCGGCGTGGTGGAAAAATGCACCTTCTGCGCAGAACGCTTGGAAAAAGGCCAAATGCCCGCCTGTGTAGAAGCCTCTAATGGCGCCATCCTTTTCGGCGATTTAGAAGACCCGGAATCCGAAGTGCGCCAGGCCCTTGCAGAAAACTTCAGCATACGCCGTAAACCCAGCTTGGGTACAGAACCTGGCGTGTATTACATCATATAAGGAGTAGGCCATGCTTGAACGAGTACTCAAGGGTTCGCCCAAGTTCTATATCTGGCTTACCTTTCTGCTTATGGTTATAGGCTACGCCTTTATTGTATACGTTTTCCAACTTGTATACGGCCTGCAGATTACCAACCTAAGCCGCAATGTTAGCTGGGGCTTTTATATTGCCCAGTTCACCTACCTTGTAGGTGTGGCCGCCTCAGCCGTTATGCTGGTATTACCAGCCTACTTCCACCACTACACAAAATTTAAGCGCGTTATCATTTTTGGCGAATTCCTCGCCGTGGGCGCGGTTGTTATGTGTATGCTCTTCATTGTTGTGGATATGGGGCAACCCCAACGTGTCATGAACGTTGTGCTGAACCCCACCCCCAATTCCGTCATGTTCTGGGACTTTTTAGTGCTTACCACCTATCTTGTGCTTAACGCCATTATAGGCTGGACAACCCTACAGGCAGAACGCTACGACGTGCCCCCACCAAAATGGGTTAAATACCTTGTGTACCTTTCCATTGTCTGGGCATTCTCTATCCACACAGTTACCGCCTTCCTGTACGCCGGCCTGCCCGGCCGCCACTACTGGCTTACCGCCATTATGGCCGCCCGCTTCCTGGCCTCTGCCTTCTGCTCCGGCCCTGCCATACTCCTGCTGCTTATCCTGCTGCTTAAAAAGCTTGTGGGCTTTGACGCTGGCAAGGCTGTTGTGCGTACCCTTTCTATTATCATCACCTACGCCATGTGCTTAAACGTCTTCTTCTTTGTGCTGGAACTCTTTACCGCCTACTACAGCGGTATCCCCGGTCACCAGCACCCCATTACCTTCCTGTTTATGGGTCACGGCGGACACGGCGCATGGATTAACGGCTGGATGTGGCTTGCCGCCATATTTGCCATACTTTCCCTTATCCTTCTTATCAACCCCCATACCCGGACAAACGATAAAATCCTGCCCTTTGCCCTTATTATCCTGGTTATCGCTTCCTGGATAGACAAAGGCCTTGCCCTGCTTATCGCCGGCTTTACCCCCACGATGTTTGAAACCTACGAAATATACGCTCCCTCCTTCTGGGAAATATCCATTGCTATGGGCGTGTTCGCCATTGGCGCTCTCATTGTCTCCCTACTATGGAAAATTGCCCTGGATGTGAAAAAAGAAGCCAAAACCTTTGAACTGGACGAATCTGCTTCGACCAGCCACCACTAAGCTTGGATATTCTTTAACACTAATGGCGGGGCTTGCCCCGCCTTTTGTTTTAATTTTGGGGAAGTGTGAGAAAACCTTTTTGTGGACAAAAAGGTTTTCTCCCTCTTCCCC
>CAZPTC010000274.1:0-3179 GCA_964589455.1 uncultured Desulfovibrionaceae bacterium
CCTCCCCCAATACACACCTTATCTCCCAAAAATCCAGCCAGAGTGGACAGCCCAAACAAGCTCTGGAGTAAGCAAATCTTGGTTGTACCGGGCAAGACCGCGTATTTCATCTGCATCCACATACATACCGTCCATAACATCTGGGCCAAGTACAGGGTGCATATCCACGGGGCCAGCCAAAAAAAAGCTTGCAGAAAGGCGGGCACCAAGGCTATCTGTATATGGCAGTTGGGCCACTTCCCGCATGCGCGCATTGCTTATGCCAAGGCTGGTGTGCAGTTCTCGCAGGGCAGCGTCCATGCGTGATTCCCCGGCGTATACGGGGCCAGATGCAGAAATATCCCACAGGCCAGGGTTCTGGGGGGCATTTAAAGGGCGGCGGATAAGAAAAATTTTGCCGCGTGTATGACGCATACATAAAAGTACAATGCGCCTTGGCAGTTTATAGCGCACAGCCTGGCTGAAAGGCATGTAAAGCAGCGCTCTGTCTGAATCGTCAGTCACTTCAACCAAGGGTTCAGCAGGAAGATTTCGGGTGGATTTATGCATAGAGAAACACTGAAGGTTCAGGTTTTAGGGCCGGAAGATATGTACGAGCTCATCCGCCTGGAAAGGCAGTGCTTTTCTTCTCCGTGGGGAGAAAAAGAATACATAGGCGCATTTGCAAGCCCACATTTTTTAGCCTGCGGATTTTCTTCTGGCAATACATTGCTTGCCTTTGTAAGCGCGCAGGTGTTACCAGGCGAAATGGAAATTTGGAATGTAGGCACAGATCCGCAGTATAGACGCCAGGGCCTTGGGAAGCAAGTACTCTCTTTTGCACTGGCAGAAGGCAAAAGGCGCGGCGCAACCCAAAGCTTTTTAGAAGTGCGGGAAAATAATACCACGGCATTGTCTTTATATACAAAGCTTGGCTTTAAAATATCTGGCCGCCGCCTTGGGTATTACGCAGATACAAAAGAAAACGCTATTTGTATGTCTCTTATCTTTTTAGACGAAGAATAACATATTGGTTTTTATTGTTTTAATGACACTTATTCTGTGTTGACAAGGTATTAGAGCAAGCGTATAGCTTCGCTCTGTTTTTAGAGCATTTGCTTGGTGCGCACTTTTTGCAAACCATCGGAGGCTTGCTTAGGTATTCACTTTTTCTGCTTCCCTTCTTGTCTGCTTTGGGGTTATGAAATGGGTATTGTGCTGGGTCTTATTTCTTCTGCAACATTTGGTCTTATCCCATTGTTTGCCTTACCTTTAATGGCTGCGGGCATGACGGAAAGTGTGCTGTTATTTTACCGCTTTTTCTTTGCATCTATAACGCTTGGCATTATTCTTATTTTGCGACGAGAGCGTTTGTACGCAGGCTGGCGAGATTTGCTGCAACTTGCTGGCATGAGCCTTATGTACACCATGTCTGCTTTTTGCCTTTTGTGGGGCTTAGGCTATGTACCAAGTGGGGTAGCCACTACTATACAGTTTTTATACCCTGTTATGGTTATGCTTATTATGACTCTGTTTTTTCATGAAAAATTTTCATGGATAACTCTTGGGGCTGTTGTACTCTCCATTACAGGTGTGGCGGTACTTTCGTGGCACACAGGGGATAATAGCACAAGCAGTGGCATCATGCGCTATATAGGTGTTTTTTTGTTGCTGGGCTCTGCACTCAGCAATGCGGTGTATATATCGTGCCTGCATGTGGCGCGCATTAAAGAAATGAGCGGCCTTGTAGCCACCTTTTATGTTATGTTTTTCAGTGCCTTTTATGCACTTGTGAATGCGGGTGTGAGCGGGGAATTCCGTATGCTCTCTGGTGGGTGGGAGCTGGGCATGCTTTTACTTATGGCGCTTGTAACGGCTGTGCTTTCTAACTTTACGCTTATTTTGGCCATAAAACGCATTGGGTCAACACTTACTTCAGTACTGGGTGCAATGGAGCCTGTAACAGCCGTTTTTGTGGGCATAATGATTTTCAACGAGCCCTTTACAGCAAGGCTTGTAACAGGCATGGTGCTTATTTTGGCCGCAGTAACAGCGGTTATGCTTAAACCGCAAATACAGGTAATGGCACAACATGCGCAAAAACTTGTACTTGCAAAAATTGCGCAAAAAAGGCTGCCCCATGTACCAAGGTAGAGGGATGCTGGGACACTAAAAAGACTTTATGTTTTGGGGCGTGGACGCCGCAGTGTGGTTCTGCTTTTTCTACTGGCAGATTTTGTTTCTGGTGGCTGAACACCCAGTGCCTGGAACACCAAGCGCTTGTGGTCTGCGCAAAAGGCCATAGTATCTATGGCTTCGTAGCGGTTAAAAGTCAGATTCCATATAATAAACATAATAAGCGGTGCCATGAATATCTGGTAATAGTCTGGCAGCTTTTCCATTTCCCATTCACCACGGCGCGCGCCTTCTTTAAGGCATAAGTCAATCATTTCCAAAGCCGGGTGTATAACATGGGAATGGTAGTATTCTAAAATAGCCGGGAAGCGTGGCCCTTCTATAATGAGCAGGCGCAGCAAGTTAAAAATCTGTGGCGTTTGCAGAAGGTAGGCATAGATAAAGTCCAGCGACTTTACAATATGGCTTCCCATACTTTCTGAGGCGTTAATAAAGAGCGCTTCTTCTTTTATAGGGCCTGTGATGCGTTGCTCCATAACCTCCAAAAAAAGATCCTGCTTGCTGGCATAATAAAAATACAATAAACCCTTAGTGATACCGGCTTTTTTGGCTATATCTTCCATACGGGCAGCCGCAAAGCCCTCTTGGGTAAAAACCTCAAAAGCGGCTTTAATAATACTGTTTGTGCGTTCTTCAGGGGTAGCGCGAGTTGTTTTTTTTTCCATGCTTTTTTCTTAGCAAATGCGCTTTTGAATAGCAAGTAAATTGGAGGCAAAAATATTTTTTATTAACTTTTGGGTCAAAAACTCTTGCCAAAGCTTTGGCGGTGGTATAGCTTAAAGCCAGCAGTTAGGCTATTTAATTTACCCATTTTTTTGAATTGGAAGAAAATATGAAAAAAGTGCTGCTTCTCCTTTTAGTTATTTGCCTTGGTGGTGGGGTATACTGGTATTTTTCTGGAACAGATAAACAAGAAAACAGTATAAACACGTTGTATGGCAATGAAAAAATAAAACAGGAATATCTTCCATAAAGAGTACCGGTACGAAGTGAAGAAATGTTTG
>CAZPTC010000275.1:0-3144 GCA_964589455.1 uncultured Desulfovibrionaceae bacterium
ATACAAGGGAGCGCATTTCATTGCGGGAAATCTGGTCGCCATTGGGGCCGTATTTGCCAGAACGCACAAGCCAGTCTTTTAACGGCACGCTGTACAGGCGCAGTTCCATTGTGGCTGGGTCGTGGCAGTTGGCACAACCAATAGTTTCTTCCACGGGGTTAATATCCTGCCGGAATTCATTGACATCTTTTGCCCAAAAGGAGTCGCCGTATTCTTCCAGCCAAGGCATCATTTTAGGGGTTTTGCAGTTCCAGCAGGTGGCTGGCAGGCCGCCCTTGTAGGCGTAGCGGTTAATGCGGTCTATATTCAAAAAGTCTGTAACCGCGTAGGTGTGGCCGCGGGTTTCGTTATATTCATACATAAAGGGGTAACCCAACCATAAGTTTTTCAAGTATGGTTGGGCGTATTTATAGCCTTTTGGCAATGGGTCTACATTATCATTTTTGTGATAGGGGACAGAGCCTTTATACACCGTCATAATAGTGTCTTCATTATTCAGTTCATAAGAAGCCCATTCTGCAGGAAAAAGCTTTGCAAATGGCGCATTTGAAAGAGTATTTGCAGGTAAGTCTGTTTTATACACAGGCACTTTTAGTTCTGTGCTTACATCTCCATTACATGCGCCAAGTAAAAGCGCTGTACTGCATAAAGCAAGTATATACTTATTCATAAGCCACCATCCTTGTACTGATAGGCATTTGTCTTTGATGAGGAACATTTCTGTGGCAATCCACACAATAGGGCTTTGCCAGCATGCTGGCTACATTGCTGTTAGAGGCAACATGGCAGCGCTTACAGTTTTCATTCACAAGATCTTTTGTATGTTCAGTTGCGATAAGAGGAATGGGTGTATTCCAAAACGTATTCGCATACACATCTAATGCCCCAAGGTAGGCTTTGGTGGGGTATTTCCAAATAGTATCGTGTGGTAAGTGACAATCATTACACGCAAGCTGACTGTGAACAGACATTTTTTGCGTTACCCCAGCAGTTTCCATAATGTGACACGTGGTGCAAAAGGGCCGCGAATCTGTATAGCCCAGCACATAGATGGCGCTTCCCAACAGGAACACCCCTACAAATATGCCCGCTACACCGGCTTTCCACCACGCAAAACGTGGGCCGTCCATACTGCTACTCCTCACTTAAAGGATGACTTTGTTTTATCCATATTCCCCTGTAAAATTAATTGCAAGAGTCTGAAAGATTTTAGCGAGCAGGAAACTTTCTTGATAAGCATTTTTGCTTTTGCAGAAAAACCCCATTTCTTGGCATTATTGCTCAAAAAATGGGGGATAAAGAAATATACTTTTGCTGCTAAAATGCAGAGCAAAGGCTTACTTTATTTTTTTATACTTCGCACCAATACGCTTGGAAGGCAGGTAAAAGCCCCTGGAGCGGCAAGGTAGACTTTTCCCCTGTACGACGGTTTTTCAGCTCTACAATGCCATTTGCAATGCCTTTGCCACCCACAACAATCTGCACAGGAAGGCCGATAAGGTCTGCATCTTTAAACTTCACCCCTGGGCGCTCTTCCCTGTCATCATACAGCACTTCAAAGCCCAAAGACTTCAAGTCTGCATACAATGTATCTGCCACCAAAGCCACATCCGGATTCTTGGGGTCAAGGTTCAGCAAGGAAACATCAAACGGTGCCAGGGCCTTAGGGAAGCAAATGCCATTTTCATCATGGTTTTGCTCTATGCACGCAGCCACTACACGGGAAACCCCTATGCCGTAACAGCCCATAATGATATATTTTTCTTCCCCATTTTCATCTACATACACGGCCTTCATGGCTTCAGAATACTTGGTGCCAAGCTTAAATACATGGCCCACCTCAATACCACGCTTCAGCTCAAGCATGGCCCTGCAATGCGGGCATGGGTCACCAGCAGTTACATTGCGCAAATCTGCCCATTGTATGCCCGGTACGTCCCTGTCCAGCCACACATTTTTTGTGTGCATATCCGCCTTGTTGGCGCCTGTTATCCAAGGGCCCTGGCTTTTCAGGCCATTATCTGCATAAATTGCCGCCACCTTTAAGCCTATTGGCCCGGCAAAGCCCACGGGCGCACCCGTTGCCGCCTGCACCTGCTCCGGTGTGGCAAAAACCACTTCATCCACACCCGCAACTTTTTTCAGCTTAATTTCATTCAGCTCCTTATCGCCGCGCACCAAGGCCGCAATAAGCTTGCCATCTGCCATATAAAGCAGGGTTTTCACAAAATGTTCTGCCCCCAACTTCAAACAGGCAGAAACTTCTTCTATAGTATGCGCACCAGGCGTTGACACATCTTCAAGTGCCTGCCGTGCCTCTTTGGAAGGCTCCGGCTCCGCCACAGCCGGCGCACGCTCTATATTTGCCGCAAACTCGCACTCCGGCCAGGCTGTACAAGACGCTATTACATCTTCCCCAGTTTCTGCAAGTACCATAAACTCATGGGAAAAATTGCCGCCTATTGCGCCGGAGTCCGCCTCTACAGGCCGGAAATCCAAACCCATACTGCTGAAAATGCGTGAATACGCATCCTTCATAGTAAAGTAGCTTTTATCTGCCGCCTCATCTGTTGCATCAAATGTATAGGCATCCTTCATCAAAAACTCGCGGCCACGCATAAGGCCAAAACGGGGGCGAATTTCATCCCGGAACTTGGTTTGTATCTGGTACAGGCTCACAGGCAACTGCCTGTAAGAGCGTACCTCGCCCCGCAGTAAATCTGTTATCACCTCTTCATGCGTGGGGCCAAGGCAATACGGGCGGTCATGCCTGTCTGCAAAGCGCAAAAGCTCCTTGCCATACTTGGTGTAACGGCCAGACTCTTCCCATAAGTCCGCAGGCTGCACCATAGGCATAAGCACTTCGCTACAGCCTGCTTCATCCATGCCCTTGCGCACAAGATTGGCCGCTTTGTTCAGCACACGCAAACCAAGTGGCAGCCATGTGTATATGCCGCTGGTAAGCTTGCGGATCATGCCCGCACGCACAAGCAGCTTGTGGCTGATAACTTCTGCGTCAGAAGGCGCTTCTTTCAATGTTGGCACATAATAAGACGACAACCGCATAGGTACCTCGTTTGAAAAGCGAAGAGAGTATGGGGGAAGGGGAAAAATTTTTTTAGGAAAAAATTTTTCCCCTTCCCC
>CAZPTC010000276.1:0-3138 GCA_964589455.1 uncultured Desulfovibrionaceae bacterium
AACCCTTACCCTTGTGCTTAGTGCTTTTGCGGGTATGAGCTATAATATGATGACCCGCCAGCCAATCCAAATAGACCTGTTTTACAACATGTTTAAATCGCAAACACAGGTGCGGCTGGACTTGTTTTCTGATGTGCTGTGTCTTGGCATGTCGTGCGTGCTTGCCTACCAAACTTTTTTTGCAGGTATAAGCCATAAAGCTATTTCTCAGGTGCTTGGCATACCAGAAAGCTACTTTGTACTTTGGACAAGCTTTACCTTTTTGCTTTTTATTCTCATTTTTTTCTTGCTTACACTGCATGTGCTGAAAGAAATGCTGGAAGCCAAAGACTATTTTGGTATAGTGCTTGGCATTGGCTGCGCGGTATTGCTTTGCGCCCTGCCAGTTATATACCGCGCTTCCGGTATACGCCTTTCTGGCCTGTTTATTGGTGTACTGGGCTTTATTATTCTTATAGCCCTGTTGCTTGTGCGGGTACCCATTGGCCTTGCTATGGCCGTTATTGGCGTGCTTGGCACAGTGGCTATTGCGCGTAACCCCTGGGGCGCTTTTAGCACACTTGGCACTTTGCCTTACCGTTATACCGCAGACTTTATTCTTGTGGCCATGCCCATGTTTATGCTTATGGGTGAAATAACGTACCACTCAGGCTTAAGCCGCGACCTTTTTGATGCGGCCAATAAATGGCTGGGGCGTCTGCCCGGTGGCCTTGCCTGCGCATCTGTGGGCGGCTGTGCCGGCTTTGGCGCTGTGTGCGGCGACTCTTTGGCAACTGTTGTTACCATGAGTTCCGTTGCCTTGCCTGCCATGCGGGAAGCCAATTATGACCCTGCCCTTGCCACAGGGGCGCTTGCGGCTGGTGGTACACTTGGCATTCTTATTCCCCCAAGTATGGGCTTTATTTTCTACTCTATCATTACAGAAGAATCTATTTCCAAGCTCTTTATTGCCGGTATTATGCCCGGTATTTTACTCACCGTTATTTTTATGGGTATTATTGCCATACAGGTGATACGCAAGCCTTCCTTGGCCCCTAAGTCCGCATCCTATAGCATGCATGAAAAGCTTATGTCTATTGTGGGTCTTATCCCTATTGCTCTGCTGTTTGTGCTGGTAGTTGGCGGTATTCTTGAAGGCTTTTTTACCCCTGGTGAAGGTGGGGCTGTGGGCGCAATGGGTGCATTTCTTTATGCTCTGGCCCGCAGACGCATTTCGTATAACCAGCTTAAGCAGTCTCTTGTTTCCACTGCAACCATGTGCGGCAAGATATTCCTTATCTTTGTTGGTGTGTATATTTTTGGTAACTTTCTTGCTGCTTCCCGTCTGCCTAATCTGCTTGCGGATACTATTATTGGTATGGAAGTAAACCGCTATATTGTTCTTGGCTTTATTATTCTTATCTACATTTTCCTTGGCTGCATCATGAATATTCTGCCCATGATGATGCTTACCCTGCCTTCCATATTCCCCACTGTCCAGGCCCTTGGCTTTGATGGCATCTGGTTTGGTGTGGTGTGCGTAATTGTTATGGAAATGGGTATGATAACGCCGCCTGTAGGGATGAATGTGTTCACCATGTCGTCACTGGCAAGTGATATACCTATGTCTACAGTTTTTAGGGGGGTTATACCATTCTTCTTTGGTATGATGCTCTGTGTACTGCTTATTACGCTTTTCCCACAAATAGCCCTTTGGCTTCCGGGCATTATGTAAAAAAATATAAAACTTAAGCCGCATAATGTGGTACAAAAAGCATTCCCTGTATGAAGGGAATGCTTTTTTTGTCACCAAAATGTATGCATGGCGGCATGTGTTTGTTACAGGGCAGGGCTAGTGTCTGGCTTGTCAGTAAACACAAGTTTTGATTAAGGAGAAACATGTATGGGAAAACAATTTGGTCGCCGCGATATTTTGAAAATGGGTGTGGCTGTTGCCGCAACTTCTGCTGCCGCTGCGCTTGCCGGGCCGGTAGTGGCGCGCGCCGCTTCTGCTGAAACAATAATGCGGGCCGGTATTATTACAGATATGCACAAAACCCCAAAAGCCGATACAGAAACGCGCAAGTATTCTGGTTCTATGGCCAAAATGGGCGCATTTATGAAAGCTATGGAAACAGAAAAGCCTAATTTTATTGTTGAGCTTGGTGACTATGTGGACATGCTGACGCCAGAAACGGATCCATTAAAAAACCTGAAAGAAATTGATGCGCTTTTTACTTCCTTTAATGGGCCGGCATTTCACGTTTTAGGCAACCACGACTTTGACAATATCAAGCGTGATGTGTTTTTGCAAAATGTGGTGAACACAGGTATCCCGCAAGGGCAAACCTGGTATTCCTGGGATGCAGGCGGCGTGCATTGCATAGTGTTGGATGCTGACTACACACCTGATAAATTTCGCCCCTATGATATGAACACGCCGGAAGATACATTCTGGACGTGGAAAGATACCAGCATCCCACCACAGGAAATGGAATGGTTGAAAAATGATTTGCAAAAAACCAGCCTGCCCACCATTTTGTTTAGCCACCAGACACTTGACCGCACAGATGATAATGACCACAACATTAAAAACGCCTCCCAGGTGCGCGCCCTTTTAGAAGCAAGCGGCAAGGTGCTGGCTGTTATTTCTGGGCATGATCACCAGGGCGGGTATTCCAATATCAAGGGAATCCACTATATTGTGATGAATGGCAATGTGGGCGTACACGACTACCGCTCCTGGGACGCCACAAGTGCAGAAAAAGGCCTTGGTATTAAGGATGATAACCAGTACGCAGTGCTGGAAATAGCGCGTAAGGCTCCTGATACCTATACGCTCAATTTTGGTGGTAGAGGCCGCCAGCCCAGCTATGTGCTGGAACGTACACTGTAAGATTTGATGCCCATTGCCTCCAGCAAGTAAAACGCGCCACATTTGGTGTGCTTGCTGGCAGGCGGCACAAAACCCATTATCCAGAAGTGGAACTCTTTTTGTAAAAAAAGAGTTCCACTTCTGACTGATGACAAACCCCCTTCGGGTGTTTGCGCCGCCCACCAGCTCCGTAGTCGCTGGGCGGAAAGGCACGGCATTCGGTCATTTAACGGCGCGGCAAAGCCGCCCCTATTCCCTCTGCCGGTCGCTTGTTGACTTTGTCA
>CAZPTC010000277.1:0-3136 GCA_964589455.1 uncultured Desulfovibrionaceae bacterium
CCATGCCCCCAAGCACCACCATGGAAAGGATCATGGCGGAATCTAAAAAGGTAAAGCTGGAGGGGTTAATATAGCTGTTGCGGGCAGCAAGCAGTACACCGGCAAAACCAGCCCAGCACGCGCCAAGCGCAAAGGCAGAAAGCTTGGTTTTGCGTAAATCTACGCCCATAGCCTCGCTTGCTATTTCATCTTCCCTAAGCGCCTCTAAGGCAAGACCCACGCGGGAGTTTTTAATGCGCCCCACCACAATAATAGTGATAATTGCAGCAGCAAAGGCAAGGTAGTAAATATAAATGGTAGACTGCTCAAGCGAGAGCGTTTGCCCAAAAAAGCCTGGCTTGGGAATATTGGAAATACCCCGCGCGCCGCCTGTTATGTTGCTCCAGTTTGTGAGCAAAAGGCGCACAATTTCGCCAAAGCCAAGGGTAACAATGGCTAAGTAGTCCCCCCGCAAACGCAGCACAGGAAAACCCAGCAAAAGACCGGCAAAAGCCGCCAATATGCCACCAAGTGGCAGGCAGATCCAAAAGCCAAGCTGGAAATAACTGTTTAAAAGCGCATACGTGTACGCGCCTACAGCGTAAAAAGCCGCATAACCCAGCACAAGCTGCCCGGCAAGGCCCACCACAATATTCAGGCCAAGCGCCAGCATAACATAAATAAAAGCCAGCGCAAAAATGGTTACCTGGTAAATAGAGCTGACAAAAGGCAAAGTGGCAAAAACCACCAAAAGCGTAGCCATAGCCGCGTAGCGGATTTTTGTATTTTGCGCGTAGCCTTGGAAAGCGCTGCTAATGCCAGCAACAGCATTGGCTATGTGGGTTTTTTCCGTTCGTTCCTTCTTGCCCAGATTCTTGCGCTCAAAATACCATTGCCAGAAAATGGAGAGAAAAAACACCCCGGCCATAAGAATAACTGCCCGCTCCCAGCGTAAGTCAATGCTTTTACTGGCGGGGTTAAGCTTCATCACCAGCACCGGGAAGGTAAGTACCCCTGTCCAGATGCTAAAAATAACAGCCTGCCAACATTTATGGAATATGCTTGTCATAGTATGTACCGCCCCCCTATACCTTTTGCACCTTGGCCTTACCTAAAAGGCCAGATGGGCGGAAAATAAGGATGAGCACCAAAAGCACAAAAGCAAGCACGTCTTCGTAGTCACCAGAAAGATAGCCAGTTGTGTAGCTTTCTGCAAGGCCAAGCACCAAACCACCAAGCATAGCCCCAGGTATGGAGCCAATGCCCCCAAGCACGGCAGCCGTAAAGGCTTTTAAGCCCGCAATAAAACCAATGCCAAAATTGAGCAGGCCTGTGTGCGCGGCAATAAGTGTGCCCCCCACAGCGGCAAGGGCAGAGCCAATAATAAAGGTGAGGGAAATAACCTTATCCGCGTCAATACCCACAAGCATGGCCATTTTGCGGTTTTGGGCAGTGGCGCGCATGGCCTTGCCCATTTTGGTATAGCGGATGAAAAGTGTAAGAATAATCATAATAATAGCGCTTGTCAGCAGTATGACAAAGTCGCTGGAGCGCACAATACCCGCTAAAGGCTTAAGGAACTCAAACTTGGGGATAAGCCTTGGGAAAGAAACAAAGTCAGAGGTTTGGGCAAGCTGCACATAGTTGAGCAAAAAGGTAGATACACCAATGGCAGAAATAAGCGGGGCCAGGCGCGGGGCACCACGCAAAGGCTTATACGCCACTTTTTCCATTGTGTACCCGTAGGCAGCGCACCACACCATAGCGATAAGGCCGGCCAGTACAAGAATACCCACAGCAGGAAACCCAAAAAATGCCAGCACAGTTGCCGCAATAAGCGCGGTAAAAGCACCAAGCATATAAATTTCGCCGTGGGCAAAGTTGATAAGCTCAATAATGCCGTACACCATAGTGTACCCCAGGGCAATAAGCGCATAAATGCTGCCCCTGGTAAGACCACTGAAAGTTATTTCCAGAAAATATTGCACGTCCATTGTTTTTCTCCGGATTCCTTATAAGAGTTGTACCCTTTGCTGGCATCCGTTTTCTATTTCACGGAAAAAATTCCCCTGTGGTATAAAGGCTTTAGACCTACAGGGGAAAATTTTCCGGAAAAAGCGCGTGTACACGCACTATTGTATTTCTACAAACTTCCCATTCTCCACTTTGTACATAGCCATACCTACACCAATAGCGTCGCCCTTTTCATCAAACTTAATGCGACCAATGGGGGTATCCACTTCTTTTTCATGCAAAGCGGCCATAATTTTGTCTGTATCTGTGCTGCCTGCATTTTCAATAGCGGTTAAAAGGGCAAGAGTAGCGGCATACGCATTGTCAAAGAAGGCGCCAGGAGGGGTACCAAACATAGCCTGGTGTTCAGCAGCAGCTTCTTTGCTCATGGGGTTATTGCTGGTATCACGGGGGCCAGACATATACACGCCTTCCGCATCTGCACCACCAATTTCAATAAAGGCCTGGTCTTTTAAGCCATCAGGGCCAACCATAGGAATATCTATTTCAAGGCTCTTCATGTTAGAAAGAATCTTGGAAGCTTCTGGGTGATAACCGCCCCACATAACCACATCTGCACCAAGTTGGCGCACTTTACGCACAACAGAAGAATAGTCTGCTGCGCCAGTGGTTACAGCTTCAAAAAGCACCACTTCCGCTTTGCCTTCTTTTTCAATGGTGGCTTTTGCGGTTTCTGCATAACCCTTCCCGTACTCGCCATTGTCATGCAAAATGGCTATTTTTTTCCCGTTTAAAGCGCCTGTGGCAAAGGCAGCGCCAAGAATGGCCTGGTCGTCGTCATTGGCAATGGTACGGAAGAAGTATGGGTTTTCACCTGTAGAGGTAAGGGCAGGGGTTGTAGCAGAAGGGGACATGGAGATAATTTTGGCATCATTATACAAAGGCAGAGCAGCCTTTGTAGCGCCAGAGCAAATATGGCCCATAACAACAGCTACTTTGTCAGAAAGCAAACGGGTTGCCGCGTTGGTGGCAATTTCTGGCTTGCACTGATCGTCCTGTGCAATAAGTTCAATTTGCATGCCCAAAAGGCCGCCTTTTTTATTAAACTTATCTACAACCAGCTTGGCAGCGTTAAGGCTGGGAACACCGTACGAGGTAAGTTCCCCGGAATGAGCGCCCGCCA
>CAZPTC010000278.1:0-3056 GCA_964589455.1 uncultured Desulfovibrionaceae bacterium
ACCTTGGCCGCCTGCTTGCCTTGTTTGACGATACAACCCTTGTCACCCTTATTTCAGACCACGGCGCAACACCAGACGGCCCAAGTGTAAGCCCCAGTGATATTTTGGTAAAAGCCGGTCTTACAGTTATGAAAGACGTGCAAATGCCTGCCTGGGCCGAAGAATGGCCAGAAAATATCCGCCACGCATTTACCAACCTTGTGCAGGAAATAGATGTAGAAAAATCTGTGGCATTGCCAGAGCGCGCCTGCTATGTGTACGTGAACCTGAAAGGCCGTGACCCAGGTGGTATTGTAGCAAAAGAAGACTATGAAAAAGTTCAGCGCCAGATTATTGAAGCATTCCACGACTATATACACCCTGCCACTGGCAAACGCCCTGTCTGCCTTGCCCTTTGCAAGCGCGATGCCGCCCTTTTGGGACTCTGGGGGGATCAATGCGGGGACGTTGTGTACGCTGTTTGGCCAGAATATTCCGCCCAACACGGCAATATCCTGCCTACTGCCGAATTTGGCATAGGCGACTTACGCACCTTATGCGTATTCTATGGCCCCAAACTGGGCATAAAGAAAGGCTATGTGCTAGATAGACGCTGCAACCTTGTAGACCTTGTGCCTACATTCTGCTACCTCACAGGGTGGCCTGTACCCAAAACTGTAGAAGGTGCCGTGATTTACCAGATTATGGAAGACAGCACATTCCGCCCGGAACCCGTTAAGTAAACAAAAGCGAAGGGGAAAAGGAGCGATTTCCCCTTCGCTATGTCTCCTTTTCCTTCACCTTTACACTGGAGATGCAACATGAAAAAACTGTTTTTACTTGGAATGGGCGCCTTGCTTGGGCTCACCACCGCAACAGCCAGTATGGCAGAAGAGTATTACGAGCTGTCTTACTCCCACGTTATGAATTCCAATCACCCTGCTTCTAAAGGCATTGTGGAGTGGGCAACAGGGGTTGAAGAAAAATCTAACGGGCAAATTGTTATCCACGTTTATGATAACAGTTCCCTCATGAAAACACAGGAATACATCCCTGCCATGAAAGCTGGCGGCTTAGATATGGGTGCCATGTTTGCCAGCTCTTTGTTTATGGATATGCCGCATCTGGCTACCCATTCGCTCCCCTTTGTGGCGAATGATGCAAGAGATGCCAGCAGACTTTACTGGCAAATGCTGCAAACACCAGAAGCACAAGCGGAAATTGGCAAGTTTGGCATTATTATTACAGGCTGGTCTTCTGACCGCTCCTGCCTTGTTTCCATTAAAGACCCCATTCTTAAGCCTTCAGACCTGAAAGGCAAGCGTGTTCTGGTATGGAATGGCCCCTATGCAGAAGAAGTGCGGGTATGGGGCGGTGTGCCTGTGCTTGTTACCCCCCAGGATACCTATATTGCCCTGCAGCGCGGCATGGGAGAAGTTTTATACGGGCAAATACCTATGGTGCCTTCTTTAAAACTTCAGGAACTTGTGAAGCATTTAACTATTATGCCAAGCCAAAATAACGCTATGGCCGTTGTGTTAAGCAAAAAAACAGCAGAGCTTATGTCCCCAGAACTTGTGCAGGTTATTCTTGACGCTGGTGGCCAAAAAGAAAGCGAACGCCTTGCCAACATTACGTACGAAGCATGTGAACGCGACTTAACCCTTCTTAAAGAAGCCGGGGTACAAATTCACGAGCTTTCCCCCACAGACTTGGAAGAATTTAAAAAGCTTTCCATTTCTGTACTCAAGCCCTTCTGGCTGGATGTGCTGCAAAAAGCAGGCGAGCCTAATGGGGAAGCCTGGATAGAAAAAGTTTATGCGATGAGTGAACAAACGAAGTAAAGAAATAAGCCTCTTCTTTGTGCGCAAGGAAGAGGCTTATCATAAGGAGTTTCTATGCTTGACCTTTCTGCTGCTACACCAGTAGCGAAATCTCCGTTTCTCCCTCCCTTGTTTTCTGCAGAAAATATTTACAACAAAATTTCTACCTACCTCATCTACTTTACGTTACTTTTGTTAGCGCTGTTACCTATACCCATTTGTTTTGATATTTTTGCGCGCAGCTTTTTAGGTATGGCTGTAGATGGTCTTACAGAAATAGAAACTTTTGCCATTGTACTCATTGCATTTGCAGCTATGCCCTACGTAACAGCAATAAACGGGCATATCAGCATTGATATTTTCTTTAATAAATTCCCCAAGCGTATACAGTCTATACTTACACTTTTTTCTTTTCTTCTTTGCCTTGCCATTTCTGTTTTACTTGGCACATTAGCTGCGCAAGGCGCATGGGAAAGCATTATACTAAGCGCCATTTTGCAAATTCCAGAATGGTATTTTATTATGTTTACTGCCCTGTGCTTTGGGCTTATTGCCCTTGGCATGTTCTTTCAGGCTTTGCACTGCATGGTGGATATGGTAAAGCAAAAAGACTATGTGGGCATTCTTTTAGCGTTTATTCTTGTTACGCTTTTTTTATCTCTGCCCTTTTTGTATAAGTTTTTCGATTTGCGCCTTTCGCGTCTTGCAGTGGGCGGCATAGGGTTTCTTATTCTTCTTGGTTTGCTGCTGCTGCGCACGCCCATTGGCTTTGGCCTTGCCTGCCTTGGCACTATGGGGCTTCTTGCTATTATGCGCACGCCCGATGCGGCCTTTTCTATTGTGGCCACAGTGCCATACAGAGAAACCTATAACCTTATTCTTGTGGCTGTGCCCATGTTTATGCTTATGGGGGAATTGGCTTCTGTCACGGGGATAAGCCGGGATATGTTCAACTGCGCCTATAAGTGGATGGGCCGTATGCCCGGTGGCCTTGCCTGTGCGGCTGTGGGTGGTTGTGCCGGTTTTGGGGCAATATGCGGGGAATCGCTCCCCACGGTTATCACTATGTCCAGTGTGGCCTTGCCAGCCATGCGCGAAAATAATTACGACCTTGGCCTTAGCTGCGGGGCACTGGCGGCTGGCGGCACCTTGGGTATTCTTATTCCCCCAAGTATGGGCTTTATCTTTTACTCCCTTATGACAGAAGTAAGTAAAAGATAAAGCCCATACTTGGGGGAATAAGAATACCCAAGG
>CAZPTC010000279.1:0-3039 GCA_964589455.1 uncultured Desulfovibrionaceae bacterium
AAAGCCGCGCAGCGCGAGCGAGGTCGGGCTTTGCCCGCCGAAGCGAGAGCGAGTGTCGCACAGGACGTGCGACCGAGCGTCATCTATGCTGTTCACAAAAAGGGTTTTCCCTCTCCCTCAAAAATCTCTTCCCCTTTACTCCCCTCTATAGTGGCAGCCAAGGCTTTTTTTGTTACGCAGGGCGGCCTGGGTAATGGAGTAAGCTGTTTGGCAGCCGTGGAAAAGGCGCAATAGCGGCAGGGAGAGTGGGGTAAGGCGGTAAAAGTCGTGCAGGTGGCTGGAGAGGTCGCGCAGGTCTTCAAAAGCGCGGCGCAGGCGGCTTTCTGTGCGCACAATACCCACATAGTTCCACATGGTGTGGCGTATGCTGGCCCAGTCTTGGGCAATAAGGGCGGGGTCGTCGTTATGTTCGTTCCCGGTGCTTTGCCAGGCGGGTATGGCGTCAAAAATATGGGGAGGCAGTTGGTGTTTGGCTGCAAGGTGCGCCGCAATATCTTCACCGGCGGAATATCCCCAAAGCAGGGCTTCTAAAAGGGAGGTGCTGGCAAGGCGGTTTGCGCCATGCACGCCAGTGCAGGAACATTCGCCCACTGCGTACAGGCGTTCTAAGGTGCTGCGCCCCTTCAGGTCTACTAAAATCCCGCCACAAAAGTAGTGGGCGGCTGGCACAACGGGTATGGGCTGTTTGCGCATATCCACGCCAATATTGGTGCAATTTTCAAAAACTGTAGGAAAGCGTGTCTGCACATCGCACTCCATGTGGGTGGCGTCCAGATACACGCAAATTTCGCCATTTTTAAGCATTTCGCTCACAATGGCTTGGGATACAATGTCGCGCGGGGCAAGGTCTGCGCGGGCATCATAGGAAGGCATAAAGGCATGGCCTGCGCCATTGATAAGAATAGCGCCTTCGCCGCGCAAGGCTTCTGTAATAAGGGGGCGCTGCTCTGACTGGGAATAGAGTGACGTGGGGTGAAACTGCATAAATTCCATATTGGCAAGGCGCACCCCGGCACGTTGCGCCATAGATATACCTGAGCCAATGGCCCAGTGGCTGTTTGTGGAGTGTAAGTATACCTGCCCAACGCCCCCTGTTGCAAGCATAGTGTAATCTGCAAGGTGGGTTTCTACACTGTGTGTTTCGTGATTAAAAATATACGCGCCCACGCATTGATTTTTTAGTTCATAGCGAAAAGCGTGTCCTGTGGCATGGTGTTCTGTAGTTATAAGGTCAACTGCGGAGCGCTGGGTTAGCACATCTATATTAGGGTGTGTGCATACTGCCTGGTGGAACATGTTCATAATAGCGCGGCCCGTGTAATCGGCGCAGTGGAGTACACGTGAAGCAGAGTGGCCGCCTTCACGGGTAAGATCCCACTCTGAACTGTCAGAGCTGCGGTGATTAAAAGGCACATGAAGGCGTTCTACCAGCATTTTTTGCACAACTTCACTGCCGTGTGTGGCAAGAAAATGCACGGCTTTATCGTAGTTATAGTTATGCCCGGCAACAAAAACATCGGCTTCCAGCGCGTGCTGTTCGCCCTTTTCTGGCACAAACACAATGCCGCCTTGCGCCAGTGCGGAATTGCCGCCATCAAGTGTATCTGTAGGTGTTACAAGTGAAACCCTAAGGCCGGAATCCGCAAGGGAAAGAGCGGCTGCACAACCGGAAATACCTGCGCCAATAATAAGCGCATGGCTTTGACAAGCTATTGTGTCCACAGAAAACCTTCTTTATGCAGGGGCGATACTATGGCAGGGCAAGCGCATTAAACGCGCTGCCCTGCGGCAAACAGTAAAGCTCTGGTATTAACAAAGCGCCAGCATTTTTTCAATGGCTGCGCGGGCTGGGGGTATAAGGCTTGGGTCTACTTCTATACGGGTAGAGTAGGGCACTTGTTCGTCCGCCAGTTCCCGCAGGGAAAAAAGCAAGTCTTTTTCTTGTAATTTTGCCATATTGGAGCAGGCAACAGGGGAAAGGGAGGTAATGTGTATGCGGCCAGCGTGCTTTTTAGCAAGGCGATCCACTAAATTTACTTCTGTGCCAATGGCAAGATGGCTGCCTGCCGGCGCATTTTCTGCCTGTTGGATAAGAAATGTGGTAGAGCCTGCGCCATCTACAGCGTCCACTAATGCGGGCGCACATTCTGGGTGCACAAAAATTTTGCCACCAGGGTGTGCCGTGTACCAAGCCTTGGCATCTTCTGGCCCAAGCTGGGCGTGTACAGCGCAGCAGCCTGGCCAAAGCAAAAGGCGCGCTTTACGGGTTTGCTCCGTATCTATAAGCGCTCCGTTTTGCTGCACATGCAGGCGGGCAATATCGCTTTGGGGAAGTCCAAGAAGCTTGGCTGTATTTTGACCCAGATTTTTATCTGGCAAAAAGAGCACGGCATCGCCTTCTTTTAAAGCCCAGTCCAGCATTTTAGCGGCACTGCTGGATGTGCAGACTGCCCCGCCAAATCTGCCCACAACCGCTTTTACAGCCAAAGGCGTATTTACATACGCTAAAGGAATAACCTTACGGCCGCCTTTTTGCAAAATATTCAGCACATGCTCCAGCAAGGGGGCAGGGCACATGCCAGCCATGACGCACTGGGCGCTTGGAGCCGGCAAATACACCTTTTGGCCTGGCAATGCCATAACACAGGCGGATTCTGCCATAAAATGCACACCGCAAAAAATAACGTGGCGCCCCCCCACCTTGTCCATAAGGCGCGAAAGTTCCAGCGAATCCCCGGCCTTGTCTACATGCTGAATAACATCATCTGCCATATAGTGGTGGCCAACAATGTATACGCTGTCTTGCAGTTTTTCTTTATACTGCGCTATTTCTTGGGTAATGCTCATAAATTTTCCTTAGGATTGCGAAAACACCATGCTTAAATCTGCCACAGGTGCAGAATGGGTTATGCGCCCAACAGAAATAAAGTCAGGCGGCCGTTTGGGGCAGGAAAGCGCGTATGTACGTATATTTTCCAAATTTATGCCCCCGCTTATTTCTGCCTCAATACCTGTTTGCTCCGCATCATGTCCCCGTTT
>CAZPTC010000280.1:0-2984 GCA_964589455.1 uncultured Desulfovibrionaceae bacterium
CTATGAGCTACTGGTTTGCTTCTTCCCCCAGCCCTTCCATTATGGACTTCCAATACGGAGGCGCAAACTTTATGACGGGCATTAACAAAGTGGCATAAGCCCGCACTGTAAGATTTTCAGGAATAACGAAGCACCCTGGCCAAGTAGTCTGGGTGCTTTTTTATATCACTGCCCAAAGTATTCAACTATCTTTGCAGCCACTTGTATGGCAGAAAGCCCGGATATATCCAGTTCTAAAGCCAAAGGGCGGGAATATTTTTCCAACTGGTACGAATAGGTTTTATCGTAATAGGGCAAAACAAGAGACACTGCCTGATAAAAATCGCCTTGCTCCAATGCTTCCAGCGCTTGTTTGGTAAGCAGTCCCCCAAGTTTTGTTTCAATTTTGCACAAATTTGCTGCTAATTGTGCAATATCTGCGCTGTTTGCCTGGGTATACAGGCTGCAAAGGCGTTCTACACGCTCTAAAGTGGGAGAATGCACCAATATGGCCGGGCTTGCTTCTATACGTGCAAACAGTGTGTCTGGCAGGGTACAGGTACCTATGCGGCGGCCTTCATCTTCCAAAAATATGGGGCGCGAAAAATCAAAGCTTTGCCAAATGCTGTACAGGGTGTTTTCTAACACTTCATTGGTGGGTTGCGCGCCCATATTCCCAAAGGCAGAACCGCGGTGATTAGCCATAGCCTCTAAATCCAGCACCTGGGCACCTTTTGCAGTTAAGGCATTAAGTATATCTGTTTTGCCAGAGCCTGTAAGGCCTGCTATAACATAAATTTTGGCATCTGGCCGCGCAAAATCCTGCCGGATATAATTGCGGTAGGCCTTATAGCCCCCTTCTAAAACAGTTACGTCAAAGCCGCCTGTTTCTAAAAGCCAGGCAACGCTTTTACTGCGCATACCCCCACGCCAGCAGTGCATAAGTACGCGG
The DNA here is from genome assembly GCA_964589455.1 of uncultured Desulfovibrionaceae bacterium. GTDB lineage: Bacteria > Desulfobacterota > Desulfovibrionia > Desulfovibrionales > Desulfovibrionaceae > CAZPTC01. The sequence continues at coordinate 932 of CAZPTC010000280.1, forward strand.
GTGTTGGGCCGCAAAAGGGCGCGGGCTTTTGCCAGCATGGTGGCAAGGTTAGGGCCTACAAGCTCTAAGCCAAGGTGTAGCGCTGCCTCAGAGCCGCTTTTAGCATGGGCAGTGCCAACAGCAGCCCTTTCTTCATTGGTAAAAAGAGGAAAAGAAAAAGCGCCGCTTATATGGCCTTCCTGGTATTCGTGCGGGCTGCGTACATCAAGAAGAGGCCCAACTTTTTGCGAAAAGTGGGCCGCCAAAAATTCTGGGGCCTTTAGGAAACAGGGCATATTTAAGCTGTATGGTTCTCAATAAGTTCGCGCATTCTATCGCTTATACTTTGTAGATCTGGTTTAGCAAATTGGGTATCTGCACCCACAGACTCCGCCTTATGCTCAAGTGGTGGTGTAATAAGAGAAGAAAATACTGCAACAGGTAAGACTTTAAGAATGGGGTCTTCTTTAATATAACGGCAGAGGGTAAGCCCATCTAAGTGAGGCATTTCTATATCTGTAATAATGCCTTGCACAAAATCTGTTATGGGACGGTTTTCTTCTGTGGCTTTTTGTCGCCATGCAGTAAGGGTATCCCATGCTGCTTTGCCATCATTTACCTGTATAACATCAAAGTGGCCTTCTTCACCCAGTTTGCCCTTCACAAGGGTACGGATACTGTGAGAGTCATCCGCATGGAGCAGGCGATATTTGGTACCAGGGCTTGTGCCAGGGGTATACTTGCCCATTTGGATAACCAGTGCAGGGTGCAGGGTGGCAATAATATCTTCTAAGTCCAACAGAAAAACAACCCGGTTTTCCAAACGGATAACACCTGTTATGGACTGGCGGCTCATGCTTTCCAAAAAAGCCCCAGGCGCTTCTACCTGACTCCAGCTTATACGGTGAATGCGGGTAACCCCAGAAACAAGGAAACCATTTTGGAGTTTGTTAAATTCAGTGATAATAATTTTAGAGTCTGCATCTTCCAATGGCCCTTTATCCAAAAAATTGCACAGGTCAATAAGGGGGACAATGCGGCCATTTCTATAAGGAAATGCTCCCTTTACACAGGGGTGGCGCATTTGCGGCATGGCTGTAACAGGCTCAGGGCGTATTATTTCTACCACTTTTGCCACATTAATACCGTAATAACCGCGGTAACCGTCTTTTTCATTGATGAAAAATTCAACAATTTCAAGTTCGTTTGTGCCGGATTCCAGAAGAATTTTGCTTTGCGACATAATAATTCCCCGCAAAAAAATGGTGAGCAACTTCACGTTACATGGAGAAAGTACTTTCGTCCAGTACTACAGAAGGGCTAGTGCGCCCAGAATTGGATTAAGTGGTTTCAATAGCTTCTATATGGATATTATGGTTGGTGAAAACGCAAATATCGGCTGCAATATTAATGGCTTCTTCTGCAATTTGGGAGGGGCCCATATTGCTCAGCGCGTCTTTATGCAGTAAAAGAGCGCGGGCTGCAGCAAGTGCATACGGCCCGCCAGAGCCTATGGCAGCCACACCATCGTCTGGTTCTACTACATCGCCAGTGCCTGTAAGAATAAGCGTATGCTCTGCATCTGCCACAATAAGCAAGGCTTCTAATTTGCGCAAGTATCTGTCTTTACGCCAGTCTTTGGCAAACTCCACGGCAGCACGCATAAGTATGCCGCCAGATTCATCTAACTTGGCTTCAAAGCGTTCAAACAGGGTAAAGGCATCCGCTGTGGCACCGGCAAAACCGGCAATCACTTTGCCTTTATAAAGGCGGCGTACCTTTTTGGCTGTGTGCTTCATCACCATACTTTCCCCCATAGTAACCTGCCCATCGCCAGCAATGGCAACGCCTTTTTCTGTTCGCACGGAAACTATGGTAGTGGCATGCAGTTCCATTATACTATCCTTCTTAATTTTAATCGGCTTATCGCCATTGTTCTTTACGCTCTTTGTAAAGCTTTTGAAACTTTTCCAGCTCAGTGGTTTGCTCTGGTGTTTTGGCAAGGGGTTTGGCTTTGTTTACCCAGTTTTCTGTTTTGCCTGCATCGTTCACATACAGGGCCGCATAGGCAAGG
>CAZPTC010000281.1:0-2981 GCA_964589455.1 uncultured Desulfovibrionaceae bacterium
TGCTTTCTTCCAAAATGGGGGGCAAGCAGGAAGAATTGCTCAAGTATGTTTCTGCATGCCGGGACATGGGCGTGGAAATTTTGCCCCCATCCATTCAGGAGAGCAGGGGGGAATTTACCCCGCATGGGGAAGATATTTTGTATGGCCTTGGCGGCATAGCAAGTGTGGGCGGCGAAGCCATTAAAGATATAGTGGAAGAACGCAGCCACGGCCCCTATAAAAGCCTGTATGACTTTTGCTGCCGCGTAAATTTGCGCAAAGTTACCAAGCGCGTGCTAGAAAACCTTATTAAATCTGGCGCTATGGATAGCTTTAATGTGCCGCGCTCTGCCTTGTTTGCCTCCTTGGATATAGTGGTGGCACGTGCGCAAAAAAAGAGCAAAGAAAGTCAAAGTAACCAGGTTTCTCTGCTTTCTCTTGTGCCTGCAATGCCAGAGCAGGATATGGGCGGCATAGGCTTTGATTGCGAAGAAGCCCACATAGCGGAATGGCAAGAAGACCAAATGCTGGCTTTTGAAAAAGACGCCATTGGTTTTTACCTTACCTCCCACCCCTTGCAGCCTTTTAAGCCAGATATGCAGCGCCTTGGGCTTGTCCCCCTGGAAGATGTGTACGAAGTAAAAGGACTTTTGCGCACAGGCGTGCTTGTTACAGCTTTGCGGGAGCTTATTACCAAAAAAGGGGACCGCATGGGCATTGCCCAGGTGGAAGATTTAACCGGCCATGCGGAAGTGCTTTTTTTCCCCAAAAGCTATGCCTTATGCCGTGATATTTTAAAGAGCGAAACCCCGCTTCTTGAGCTTACAGCCACAGTAGAAAGAACGGACGATGAAGCGGATGAGCGTGAAGAAGGAGAAGAGGAAGAACGCCCCTTGCAAATAAAACTGCGGGGAGAAAGCGCACGCCCCTTGCTGGAAGCATGCCATAACAGCGAAAAGCCTGTGTATCTTGCCTATCCTGTTGGCCCTTCCCAAACACAAAGCGCAGCAGAACTTAAAGTTTTGCTTGAAAAACATAAGGGGCCTTCCCCTGTTATTATCCACTTTGCGGTAGATGGTGCCCGCTGTACTATGCAGCTTGGGCCACAATATACTGTGCGCTCAGACCCGCAATTTCATCGTGAAATTGATGAATGGCGCAAAATATGGAAACAAGACACTGCACAAAAAACTGAGGGATTAGTATGTGGAAACTGACTGTGCGGACAGATGCCTCCATGGCCCATGCTCTTAGGCATTATAAGGGCAAATGCGAAAATACCCACGGCCATAATTACGGCATAGAGCTTACCGTAACCGGGGATACTGTGCAGGAAGGCACAGAATTGCTTATGGATTTTTCTGTACTGAAAAAAATGCTTAATGAAGTGCTTAAAGAATACGACCATAAGCTTATTAATGATGTGCCCCCTTTTAACACCATGAACCCTTCATCAGAAAACATAGCCCGCTTTTTGTTTTATGAAATAAAGCCGCGTCTTGCCCAGTTACCAGAAAATACCAACCATGTGCGCCTGCAAAGTGTTACAGTAAGCGAAAAAGCCACACAAAGCGCTACATACCAGGAAGACTAATGCCAGCAGCACTTGAACGCTATTTGCGCCCAAGGGTGTTTGGCCTATGCCGCGAAACTTTGGGTTTTCAAAACCAGGTGGGGTCTTACTTTTTTCAGTTAGCCCAAAAACCCCAGGCAGAAAGGCTTGTTATGGTAGAAGCTTTGCGGGATAAGGCCCCGTACTTTTTGCTTGTAGACTGGCAAATGGCAGAACGCAATATTTGCGTGCCATTTTGCCTTGCACGCAACACCCTTTTTTTACTCCAAGAGCCACCCAAAAACCGGCACTATAAAGCCTATCTGGCAGATGGCGCACTGGAACAAGTGCTGTATTCTCTGCGGGATTCTGCCACAGTACTGCGTCGTGAAAGTTTGCTTTGCGGCACTGTGGGTATGGCCATTGGGAAATGGGTATAATGCAGCACAAGCTTTATTGACAAAGCCCATACACTCTGGGGAGTATATGGGCTTTGTGTTTTTATGTTTATTATAGCTATCTTCTACCTTTCTTGAGCATTAAGCAGGTAATAGTGGTGAAGAAGCTCTGGTGAATAATTTTCTATACGGCCAGAAGGCAATACCAGCATACGTGTTATGCCCATTTGTTCCACAAAGGAAATATTGTGGCTCACCACTACAATAGTGCCTGTAAAAGAGGAAAAATTTTTCCCTATAATGCTCTGGCTTTCTGGGTCAAGGTGATTAGTAGGTTCATCCAAAATAAGCATATTGGCTTTGCTTAAGAGCAGCTTACAAAGGGCAACCCGTGCCTTTTCCCCTGGAGAAAGCACATGCACCTTGCAATGCACCATTTCACCCTGGAATAAAAAACTGCCTAGAATAGTACGTAACTGGCCTTCCGGGTAGTCGGCAGCTTTTACATTTTCCAGAATGCTTTTTTCTGCATCCAAGGTGTCCAGTTCCTGTGCGTAATAGGCCACTTCCGTTTTGGGGTTAATGAGTATGCTGCCACTTTGGGGTGCTAAAAGCCCCATTATTAACTTCAAGAGGGTAGACTTGCCCGCGCCATTTTCTCCCACAACCAAAAAGCGTTCCTTGCCGGCAAGGGCAAAAGAAAGGTTTTGGATAATCGGTTGGCAGCCAGAATACGCAAAAGAAAGGTTTTGTACTTCCAGCGGGGTTTTTGCATCCTCATAATGCGGCATAAGGCGCATATTCAGGTGTTTATTTGGGCGTTCTCTCTGCAAAAGTGCCTGCTGCTTTTTTTCAAGCCTTGCGGCACGGTCTAATCCTACGCTTTTTAAGCGGTGATTTGTTGGGCTGGCCTGTCTGGCTCTTTGCACAAAAGCGGCCATTTCCTTAATTTCTGCTTCCTGCCTGCTGATAAACTGTTCGCGCAGGCGTTGTTCCAAAGCATGCTTTTTGCAGTAGGCCGTATAATCCCCATCATACATGGTAATTGTATG
>CAZPTC010000282.1:0-2980 GCA_964589455.1 uncultured Desulfovibrionaceae bacterium
GTCCATAGGTGCTGCGATTTTATTGGTCTCTAATAACGCTTCTGAGCCTTCCACTCCGTCCATGTTAATGCGGATCATGCCGTCTAATGTGCTTGCATCTGCTTTACTAACAACCCAGTGGATAAAGGTGTAGTCTTCTGTATATAATGCCCATGCAGAGCCGTAGTAACCAGAAAGGACAAAGTCGCGTATTTTTTCTACCTTGCCTGTCATAAGAGGCCAAAGGTCTATGCTGTGCATACCACTTGTGGGTAAGCCAAGCCAGTTGCACACTGTGGCGGTTATATCAAAGTTTTGCACAAGGCCTTTTACGCGCTTGCCGGCAGGCAAGCCAGGGGCTTTGATAATAAGCGGTATGTGTACCAGTTCTTCGTACGGCCAGGGGCGGCATTTACGCATAATGCCGTGCCCGTGTTCGCCATGCCCAAGGGGTTCGCCGTGGTCAGAAATAAGCACCATCATGGTGTTTTCCCACAGGCCCAAAGCTCTTACAGCGTCCGTCAAATACCCAAACCATGTATCGCACATGCTAACTTTTTCAGCATACAGCATGCGGATATGGTGCAATTCTCTTTCCGTAAAAAATTCATCCACATTGCCCATAACGGGTACAAACATTTCTGGGCCTTCGTAATCAGGGTCATACGGACACTTCATGTCTTTATTGTAGACAGATGGTGGGTCCCAGGGCTCGTGCGGGTCAAAAGAGTCTATCCACAAATAGAAGGGGTGGTTTTTATCTGCATGTTTCAGGTATTCCACTGCCATTTTCATAACCTGGGCCACATTCTGGTCTTCATCGGTCTTCCAGTATTGGCGGTTTTTCAGGTAGCAGCTTATTTCTTCAAGCAGGGGTTGCAGTACATTGCCCCCACTTTTTTTGTCCACTGTATCAATTTGCATTTGTGAAAGATAATCGCGTGGATTAAGGTGATAAAGTTCGTCTTTTTCGTAGTGGCTTTGGTCACCTTCATGTCCGTGTAAAAAATAGACTTTATCAAAAGAGCGGGTATAGCCAAATTTTGGCAAACGGTACATGGGGCAGTCAAAAATAATGGCAGTATCAATGCCTGTGCCCCAGCAGCGGTCTGCAATGGTGGTATCTACCATGCGCAGGGGGCTCCAGCCTGTTTCGTGCAGGGTGTGGCGGCCTGTATGCAAGGCACGGCGCACGGGAATGGTGGGCATACCTTCGCCGTAGGCGTTTTCAAACAATACGCCTTCTTTGGCAAAACGGTCTATATTGGGGGTTTTTATCCAGTCATTGCCGTAGCACCCATTGTAATTGAACTGCCAGCTATCCAGCATGACAACAATGGCGTTTTTTACATCCTTCATACATAACTCCTTATTACGTAATAAGTGAATGGGAAGAGTTGCTATTACGATACGGTGCAAAGAAAAAACTAGTTAACACTCCTTATGTTTTGTATTGGATACAGAGGATGTTTTTAGAAAGAGAGATAAGTTTGGGGGAAAGGAAAGGAGCTTTTTTATGCCGTCTCACAGATGATGCTCGGTTGCACATTCTGTGCAAAATTTGCTTAGAGCTATGTGGCTTGTGTCATCCTAGTCTAAAAAGGTATCTCCCTCTCCCCACAAACATCTTAACTGGCTGCAAGGTCGCCCATAAAGAGGCGCAGTTGCTTGTACAGTTTTTCTGCAATATCCGGGTGCTTGCTTATGACATTATTAAGCTGGAAGGGGTCTTTCTTCCTGTCGTACAGTTCGTCAGAGTCTGGAACAATAAGGGCGGCACCGGGGGTGCAGGTCCATTGTTCTGCGCCGTCCAGGGTGGCAACAGACTGGTGGCGCGCAAAAGCGTCTTTTTCCGCATCGCGCTCTATACCCACAATATCCTGCTGTTTGGCTAAATCTACGCCACCTGAAGCGGCCAGATAACTGCCAGACTGTTCCATATTTTTGGAGGTATCGTCCATCCAAGCGCTGGTGTCTTTGTCATTCTTTGTCCAGTGTATGTATGACCAGTCTTCTGTATAAATGGCGGCAGAGGCTTTGGTGTAGCCGGCAATGGCAAAGTCACGGATTTTTGTGGCTTCCCCGCGGCAAAGGGGCAAAAGGGACTTACCGTGCATATCTGGGTGAACGCCAATGCCCAGCCAGTCGCAAATTGTGGGAGCAACGTCTACACTTTGCACAAAAGCGGGGATACGCTGGCCGGCTTTAATACCAGGGGCGCGCAGCAGCATGGGGGTATGCACAAGCTCTTCATAGGGCCAGGGGCGTACTTTGCGCATAATGCCGTGGCCGTGTTCGCCATAGCCAAGGGGTTCGCCGTGGTCAGAAACCATCATAATAAGGGTATTTTCTTCAAGGCCTAAGCGGCGCATGGCGTCCATAAGTTTGCCAAGGTGGGTATCGCACACGGTGACAAGTTCTGCGTACAGGGCGCGGATATGCACAAGGGTGCGCTCGTCATACACGCCGTCGCAATCGCCAAGGAAGGGCAGGAAGTCTTCTTTGCCCTTGTAGTCTGGGTCATACGGGCAAGGGAAGTTCATGTATACAGAAGGGGGATTCCACGGCTCGTGGGGGTCAAAGGAATCTATCCACAAAAAGAATTGTTTGTTGCGGTCTACCTGCTCAAGGTATTCAATGGCTTTTTTGATGGTGCGTGCCACATAGCGGTCATCTTCGCTCTTCCAATACTGGGCCTGCCTGAGGTAGCTGGTGAGTTCGTCTATCTGGGCATCTACCACTTTTTGGCCGTATTGCTTGGCTGCGCCAGCGCGCACAGAGTCCGTCATGTAATTATTGGGGTCAGCATGGATAAGCGGGTCTTTTTCGTAATAATAATGGTCCATTTCATGGCCGTGGGTAAACCACACCTTATCAAAGCCGCGTGTATAGCCAAATTTTGGTTGGCGGTACATGGGGCAGTCAAAAATAAGGGCTGTGTCTATAGGGCGGCCCCAGCAAAGGTCTGCAATGGTGGTGTCTTCCATGCGCAGGGGGCTCC
>CAZPTC010000283.1:0-1033 GCA_964589455.1 uncultured Desulfovibrionaceae bacterium
TATTGTGGCTGGTATAGAAAACCTTGATGCAAATACACGCGCCATTGTGCAGCGTTATGGAATAACAGGATAATATATGGACTTTATTTTGAACATACTAAGCTACTGGGACCAGGCCTTAGCGGTTATTTTGGTTCTTGGTCTGCTTATTTTTTTCCATGAGCTGGGGCACTTTTTAGCTGCCAGAGCTATGGGTATTGGTGTGGTAACATTTTCTATGGGCATGGGGCCCAGAATTTGGGGTAAAAAAATTGGCAAAACAGACTACCGCCTTTCGCTCTTCCCCTTTGGTGGCTATGTGGCTTCTGTGGGCGAATACAGCCCGGAAGTAGAAGAGCTTGGCTTTACAGAAAAAGAGGCTGTGTATAACAGGCCACCGTGGCAGCGCATTATTTTGGCGTTCTCCGGGCCATTTTTTAACCTGTTTTTGGCGTTTATTATATACTGGGGTATTACATTCAGCTCTGGTCTTGCCATACCATTGCCGCAAATTGGCATTGTTATGCCAGACAGCGCAGCCGCAGAAGCTGGTTTGCAACCCGGGGACACTGTGCTGCAAATTGACGGTGTGGCCATTCAGGATTGGGGGCAAATACCCACCATTATTGGCGCTGGAGAAGGCAAGGCTGTTACCCTGCTTGTAGAGCGGGAAGGCAAAACGTGGGAAACCACCCTTACCCCACTTATGAGTTCCCGCACCAATATTTTTGGGGAAGAAGAAAAAGCCTGGCTATTGGGCATCCAGAATTCCGGGGCAGTGCGCTATGAGCCGCAAGGCTTTTTTGCCTCTGCTGTAGACGGTGTAAAGCAAACATGGTTTGTTATGGATCTGACTCTTACAGGTATATGGAAGCTTCTAACAGGCAGTGTAAGTGCTGATAATCTTGGCGGCCCCATACTTATTGCCCAGCTTGTAGGCAGCCAGGCAGAAATGGGCATTGTCCCGCTTTTACTGCTTGCCGCGCTTATAAGTGTAAACCTTGGCCTGCTTAACCTTTTGCCTGTGCCTATTTTAGACGGTGGTCTTATCCTT
>CAZPTC010000283.1:1043-2892 GCA_964589455.1 uncultured Desulfovibrionaceae bacterium
CTGCCTTATAGAAATGGTTATCCGCCGCCCGGTAAGCGAAAAAGTGCAGGAACGTGCCATGCAGGTAGGGGCTTTTCTGCTTATTGCCCTTATGGTATTTGCCACATGGAATGATATAATGCGGATTTTATCCTGAGGAACTATGCCACTTTTGCTTGCTCTTAACACAGCGGAACAAAGGGTGCAATTTGCGCTGGCTGAAACATATCCAGGGCAAGCTGCCTCTTTACTGGTGAGCCAGAGCTGGCAGGTAAAGAGCGGGGGTACAGAACTTCTTACCCCTGCTCTTGGCATGGCTCTGCGCAGGCTTAAACTCCATGTACAGGATATAAACCGTATAGCTGTTGTGGTAGGCCCCGGTAACTTTACGGGCTTACGCCTTGGCATGGTTACTGCCGCAGGTTTGGCGCGCGCGCATGCAAAAAGCGCGCAAGAAGGGCAGGGCGCCACTGCAAAAGCCTTACAGGCGCCTTTAGACTATACCCATTTGCTGGCTTTTTCTGCGCACAGGTTTTGCGCCTTTCCAGAAGGCACTCGCATAGGTGTGCTTACCCACGCCAGAAAAAATATCACCCACTATGGTTTTTTTGTGGTAGAAAATGCCATAGTGCGGCAAGCTGCGGCTTGTCAGGAATTGTCCCTCAGCCCTGCTATTCTGGACACACAGGCCGCCTTGCCTCTTGCAGCCGCAGATGTTTTACTTGGCAGTGGCCTTAGTAAGAATCAGGAGTTTTTTTCTTCCCAGCCATTTCGCGCGCGCTTTTTGCCGCAGCAGTTTGATAACCCAACAGCCGATGCCCTGCTTACACTGGCAGAACAGGCCGTGTATGCAGCAGAAGACCCCAAGCCCCTTTATGTGCGCGATTGCGACGCTGTAGAAAATTTGCCTGACATAAGCTGTGCGCTGGGGCAGGATCCGGAAAAAGCCAGGGCTGAATACGAACGTTTAACCACCATATAAAAGCGGTGGAAGTAGAGCAAAATATGAGCAGCGCAAATTCTGAAGGGGTTTGCCATGCATCTGGGTGGGCATAGTATTTTTTATGCCCACCCTAAGTTTTTTTATTTTTTGCCGATACACTATATGAGACCCCCCTTTTTTTAATAGGGCAAATCTCTTTGACGTAATAAACTTTTGTTTTTCTCTTGTTGGAACGGTTTTTGCAAGCCTTATGGCAAAGCGGCAACCTTTTCCGCACGAGGTGTAGTTATGACGCAATCCATATCTGGTGGTATAAGTTTCCCAAGCTTAGGCTCTGGCACTGACTTTGCCGCAATGATTGAGAAACTCAAGAAAATTGAAGAAATTCCCAAGACCCGCATGGAATTATGGAAAGCGGAATGGGAATTGCGCATCGCTGCATTTGAAGAAATACAAACCCAGTTGCGCACCTCTAAATCTGTTTTCGACTCCTATTCTAAGCTTGGCAGTATGCTCTTGCGTACTGTAGAAAGCTCAGACTCTGCTGTGGCAACAGCCAAAGCTTCTGGTAATGTGCCAGAAGGTAACTATAGTATAGAAGTTAAACAGCTTGCCACAAGCGCGATATGGAGTAATAAAAAAACCTATAGTAAAGATACTATTATTAACGAAACGGATAGTTCGCAAGAATTTTCCTACTCCTACAAAGGTGTTTCGCGCTCTATAGTTGTGCCTAAAGGTATGACCATAGAACAACTGACTTCCCGCATAAATTCTGACACGCAAAATCCTGGTGTTAAAGCGGCGCTTATTAAAAATGGCGCTGGTTATGTGTTCCAACTGCAAGGCAAGGACACTGGCCTGGAAGCCGCCCTTACTGTAAGCTCTACCATTGCGGATTTTGGCGGGCCCAGAAATTTGTCTGGC
>CAZPTC010000284.1:0-2848 GCA_964589455.1 uncultured Desulfovibrionaceae bacterium
AGCGAAGTATCACACAAAATTAAAATCTAGACAATCTCGTGACTACACTATCTAGGGTTTTACCCAACGCAGCAGGGCATTTTCTATATCATGCAGGTCAAGGGGTTTGGGTAAATGGTCGTCCATGCCGGCGCTTAGGCAGCGCTGGCGGTCTTCCTGCATGGCATTTGCTGTCATGGCCACAATGGGCAGGCCTGTATAGGCAGGGTTGGCACGGATTTGTTTTGTGGCTTCAAGGCCATCCATCACAGGCATTTGCATATCCATAAAAACAATATCGTAGGGTTTTTGAGCAAGCATGGCAAGGGCAATGGCCCCATTTTCTGCTACATCTGCCTGCATGCCAAGTACCTCAATAAATGCACAGGCAAGTTCTTGGTTTATATCATTATCTTCTACAACAAGAATGGATAATGTCTTTTTGAAGGTATGCGCTATACTTTGGGATTTTTGCTGCACGATTTTTTGGGGTTCTTCCAGCACAGTAAAGGGCATGGTAAAGAAAAAGTGCGCGCCTTTATCTGGGTTGGACTGTACGTGCAAGGTTCCCCCCATAAGTTCCACAAGCTGTTTGCTGATAGAAAGGCCAAGGCCCGTGCCGCCAAACTTGCGGGAAACAGTGCTATCCCCTTGAGAAAAGGGGGTAAAAATTTTTTTTTGCTGCTCTTGGCTAAGGCCAATGCCTGTATCAAGCACACTAAAATACAGTGTCATTTGATTAGCCGGCAAAAGGCTGTCTTTTGGGGATACGGGCCTTACTTCCAAGCAAACAGAACCATGTGCGGTGAATTTAACCGCATTGCTAAGTAAATTAATAAGCACCTGGTTAAGGCGCATAGCGTCGCCTTCTACAAATGCAGGTACGGCTGGGTCAAGCACAAGCTGCATATCCAGGCCTTTTTCTGCAGAGGCAACACTCAGTATACCCCATGTGTCATGCAAAGCTTCGTGCAGGTTAAAGGGGGTTTTTTCTATAATAAATTTGCGTGCTTCAATTTTGGACATGTCCAATATATCGTTAATAATATGTAGCAGGCCTGCAGAAGCTGTTTTGATTTTGTCCAAGTAATTACGCTGTCTTTGGCTTAAGTCTTCCTGGTCAAAAAGCTGGGTAAAACCCAATATGGCGTTCATGGGGGTGCGCAGCTCATGGCTCATGGTAGAAAGAAACTGGCTTTTTGCCTGTGTGCCTGCTTCTGCAAGGGTTTTCGCGTTTTGCAGTTCTTCTAAAAACTGCTGCCTGTCTATAGAGGCGCTGAGTAACATGCCACTTGTTTGCAGTAATTCTTCTTCTGAGTAACTCCAGTTACGGGCATTTATGCAATCATCAAAACCTATAAAGCCCCAAAGGGCATTGTGTTGAAAAATAGGCCGCACCATAATGGAAATAGCCTGCCTGCTCTGCAAAAGTCGGGATTCTGGCCCCTGCATGTCTGCCACAAGGCCATCTATGCCCTTGCCTGTGGTAAAAGCTCGCAGCCAGTTAGGCAAGTCTGTGGAGTAGGTAAGGGGTTGCCCGGTTTCAGAACATTCTGCTTGTTCCCCCCCTTTTTTCTTTGTCCATTCAAAGAGCGGAAATGCGCTTAACACATTGTTGTGCATGGTATTTTTCCAAATATACGCCCTGTCTGCATTTGTGGCAGTACCCAGTATAGAAAGGGTGCGCTGCATGTCGCTGTTAAAATTGGCACTTGTGGCCATAAGCAAAATATGGGCGCATGTATTAACGGCTTTAAGCAGGGTATCGGTATACAAAATATTTTGGTCGCGCCTTGCTATATCTGCTTCCAGAAGCTGCTGTTTGTTTTCCAAAAGCTCGCGGTTATGGCGAAATTGGTCAATATCCATGCCATAACCAATAATGTGGGGTTTGCCATCAATAACAACACGCAGGGCGCTTACTTTTTGGTAAATTGGCTGGCCTTTATGGTTAATAAAGCGAAATTCTGTTTCCTGCGAGCCGTGGACAAATACATCCATCATCCTTGCCATGCAGAATTCTCTGTCATCCGGGTGTACAAATGTAATGGCATTGCGCTCTGCCGGGGTTAAATCAGAAACATGGAAAACATCTTCCAGGTTTTGGTTCCAATACGTTATTTGACCTGCTTCATTCAAAATAAAAATTGTTCCGGGAAAAGTATCATGGAACATTTGTATGAAATCTGAAGAGTGAAGATATTGTTCAAATTCTTTATCCATAAGAATGGCTCGTAAATTGAAAACACAAAAGTGAGCGGCGTATGGTTGTATTGCCGTGTTGTGTACATGGCTTTGTTTTATTGCCGTGGTAAAGCGTTGCATATTGGCAAATATATAAATATATAAAAGGGGAATATAGTTGTATGGCACTATATTTCCCCAACACAACAAGAATATTTGCTTAATCTTGCGGTCTGTAATCTTTAATCTTCTTATCAAAAAGCCAGAAATCGGTCAAGTAAAGAAGTATAAAGAAATATTACAACACCTTTTGTATGGGAAGTGCCACGTGCAGGATATTTTTGTATGAAATTGCTGTCTGCACCTTCTGTATATACGGTTATGCGGGCTGAATACCCAGTTGCAGTGGGCAAATTGGGCGGCTTTAAAAAAAGCTTGACCCAGCAGTGCGAGCCGGGTTAAAAAGGATGTTAAGCAAAAGGGGGAAGAAATGCCCTTGGGTAAATACCATTTAGTTGTTATAAAAGAACGGAACGGGGCTTCCCGTAATGCACACATACATGGCTGGTTTATTTTACTGTTAGCCTTGCTTTTTGTTGGTCTTTTGGCTGGTCATGTTTTCTTGTGGGAATATTATGTCAAGTCTAAATCCCTGGAGGGACGCCTTGTGTACACAGAGCGTGCC
>CAZPTC010000285.1:0-2834 GCA_964589455.1 uncultured Desulfovibrionaceae bacterium
CTTCCCTTCCTCGTTCGGCAAAGCGGGCCTTGCGTTCTTTTTTCTTTATGGGTTCATTCAATTCTGGCATCAGCCCATAGTGGGCATTAGAGGGGGTAAAGCGTTTGGCAGGGGTTTGCAGGTGGTGCAGCAAAGCCCCAAGGGCGGTGATGTTTGGCGGCAATGGCAGGGATTGGCCACTTGGGGTGCCATAAGTCGTATAGCGGCGCGCCAAGGAAAGCCCCACCCAAAGGCCGTGGGCTGCAGATTCCACATACCCTTCCACACCAGAAATTTGCCCGGCTGGGAAAATGTGGGGGGAAGCAATAAGGGAGCCATCCGGGTTTAGGGTGAGGGGGGCGTTGATGTAGGTATTGCGGTGCATACTGCCGTGGCGTAAAAACTCGGCATGTTGCAGGCCAGGCACAAGGCGGAAAACTGCATCCTGGCTTTGGTAGGTAAGTTTGGTTTGGCAACCCACCAGGTTGTAGGATGTGGCGGCGGCGTTTTCTGCACGGAGTTGCAGAATGGCGTAGGGGCGACGGCCTGTGCGCGGGTCAGTAAAGCCAACGGGCTTAAGGGAGCCAAAAAGCAGGGTGCGTTCGCCACGTTCTGCAAGGGCTTCTATGGGCATACAGCCTTCAAAGTGTATTTCTTTTTCAAAGTCGTGGGAGCTAACTTTTTCTGCGCTTAAAAGCGCGTTGAAAAAGGCAAGGTATTCGTCCTTTTCCATAGGGCAGTTCAAATAGTCGCCACTGTCTGCGTTTTCGCTGTCTGCTTCTGCGTAGCGGGAGCCGCGGAATATAATGTCCATATCAAGGGAATCCGCGCTGACAATGGGGGCAATGGCGTCGTAAAAATACAGGGAAGAAGAAGGCAGGCGGGGGGCAAGGCTTTGGATAAGGGAGTCTGAGGCAAGGGGGCCTGCTGCAAGAATAATGGCAATAGGGTGCTGGGCTTCTGCCTCTTCTAAGGTGTGTATGGGCTGACGTATAAGGGTAATACGGGGGTTTTGCTCAATAAGGCGGGTCATGGAGGCGGCAAAGGCGTCGCGGTCAACAGCCAGCGCTTGCCCGGCGGGCACGGCGCAGGTTTGGGCAATATGCATAACAGCGCTGCCAAGGGAGCGCATTTCTTCTTTTAAAAGCCCAACACCTGTGCGGGTGGCATCGTCAGAGCGGAAGGAATTGGAGCACACAAGTTCTGCCAAGTGGGGGGAGGTGTGGGCTGGGGAAAATTGTTGGGGTTTTTGTTCGTACAAGCGCACAAAATGTCCGCAACGGGCAAGAGCCAGCGCGGCCTCACAGCCGGCCAGGCCGCCACCAATAACTAAAAAAAAGGGGGATGCGTTTTCCATTGCTATTCTATACCTTAATCTTTTTTCCCAGTCACGGGTTTTTTCATGTTCCATATACCTTGACAGAAAGCCCATTCTCTCTTTATCTTAAAGCCTGTTTTCTGAAAAAAACATATTTGGCAGTATTCCCCCGTAACCATTTAACCATTCTAAGGGAGAGGATCATGGCCCAGTTAGAAAACCAGAGAACGTACGCCCTGCTAGGCACTGGCGGGTGCGGCAAAACGTCTGTTGCAGAAATGCTCCTCTTCCAGGCGGGCGTCATTAACCGGCTTGGCTCTGTAGAAGAAGGCACAACCGCGCTGGACTACGAGCCTGAAGAAATAAAGCGCCGCGGCTCTATACAGCCTGGCTTTGCCACCTACCAGTGGAACAAAAACCGCCACTACCTTGTTGATATACCCGGCGACAATAACTTCACAGGCGATTTAGACTACCTGCTTGCCGCAGTAGACGGCGTTATTTTCACCATTGACGCAGTAGACGGCGTACGCCCCCAAACCCGCAAAATTTGGCAAAGCGTGAAGTCTGCCGGTTTACCCGCCCTTGTGTTTATCAATAAAATGGACCGCGAACGCGCCAATTTTGATATGGCGCTGAGCGGTCTTTCCAATATTTTGGGCATGAAGCCTGTTGTATTCTACATCCCTATTTTAGAAAATGAAAAATTCATAGGCCTTGTGGATATTTTTGCCGCCAAAGCTCTTATTTTTGGCGAAAACGGCAGTGTTACAGAAGCGCCTATTCCTGCCCACATGGCAGACGATGCCTCTTTGCTGCGCGACACAGCCATTGAAAATATCGCCGAATCTGATGAAGCACTTATGGAAAAATATCTGGAAGAAGGCTCTCTTACAGATGCAGAAGTGCAGCAAGGCCTGCGCCTTGGCGTGCTTTCCGGCGAAATTGTGCCCGTGCTTGTGGGCAGTGCCCTGCAAAACAAGGGCGGCCGCCGTGTGCTGAACACAGTTGACCAGTTGCTGCCTTCCCCGCTTGATCGCCCCGCCTTCCTTGGTGCAGACGGCTCCGAACGCAAAGGCGATGAAAACGGCCATGCCGCTGCCTTTGTGTTCAAAACCATTGCAGACCCCTTTGCAGGCCAGCTTTCTATGGTGCGTGTGCTTTCTGGCACCATTTCACCAGAATCTTCCCTTAAAAACTCACGCACAGAAGAAATGGAACGCCTTGGCAGCCTTATTTTCCTTACTGGCAAAAACCAGACCCCCTGCAAGGAAGCTGTTGGCCCAGGCTCCATACTTGCCGTTGCCAAGCTCAAAAGCACCCGCACAGGCGATACCCTGTTTGATGAAAAAGCCCCCTTCACCTTTGCCCTGCCAGAACTGCCACCCCAGCTTATGACCTTTGCCCTTGCCGCCAAAGATAAGGGCGATGAAGACAAAGTCTACGCCGCCGTGCAAAAACTGCTGGATGAAGACGTTACCCTGAAGCTGGAACGGGACGAAGAAACCGCCGATACCCTGCTTTCCGGCATGGGGCA
>CAZPTC010000286.1:0-2790 GCA_964589455.1 uncultured Desulfovibrionaceae bacterium
GATCTGCTTTGTAATTTCCAATAAAATATAAGTATCTTTAAAAAATAGGAAAATATGTTTCTGGATGTTTTAAAGCGTTATAAGTATAACTCATTAATCGACTCTCTTTTAGAGCAAGAACCCCGTATTGTGCACTATGCCGGGCCAATAAAGCCCTGGGATAATGCGAGAATAGAATTTGCTATTTCTTTTTGGGAAGTTGCCAGAGGCAGTGTTTTTTATGAGCCATTGTTGAGGAAGTTTTTGGGTCAGCAACCACAGAAAAAGACAGGTGAAATGCAGCAAGAAAAAAAGGAAAAGCTTCTCGTAAGAGGGAATAGGAAACTGAAAAAGTTTTTACGAAACCCGTATTATTTTTACGCAGATGCCCCCAAACCGTTTGATGTGCTGAAGTATTTGTTTGTTCTATGGAAATAGCCCTGTTGAGGTTTTTACATGACAAAAAACATAATTAATATACTAACTGAACAAAACGTACTTTGTGAAGTTGAGTCGATAGAGGGTCTTAACATAATATTTAAAGGGGAGAACTCTATTATAACTGTTGAAAATAGTCCACAAATTTCATTTCGTAATGTTACTATGACACTTGGCTCAAATGCTTTTGTATATATTGCAAGCTCAAAATTTGTATTTCACAATAGCAACTTACTTATGGATGCTCCTAATGCATCCATAAAAATTGGTAAAAATTTTAGTTGTGGTGGGCTAAGTCTTTATAATAGAGTAGAATCTGATTTAGAAGTAAAAATTGGTGACGATGTGCTTGTTGCTACACAAGTATACTTTCGCGTATCTGATGGTCATTCTATATATGATATGCATTCTGAAAAGGTACTAAACTATGGCGGAGATATAGTTATTGGCAATCATGTATGGATTTCTGAGTACGCCAAAATACTGAAAGGAGTGCATATTCCAAATAACACTATAATTGCTAACAGTGCATTGGTAACAAAATCATTTTTTGAGGAAAATACAATTATTGCGGGAGTTCCAGCCAAAATAATTCGAACAGGTGTTAACTGGAAGCATAGCCCACCAGCATGAAAAAAATTGAAAGGCGTAAATATTCCTTTGAATATTCTGAAGGAGGTCTTCTAAAAATAGCTCCCCCCCTAAAAAATTCATTGCGAATCTGGCGCGTTTTCCGTATACTCACGGCTTGCTTAATCCACCTATGATGAGACCAGCCAAGGATTTGCCATGAGCCTTTTATACAAAAAAAACGCCACCCGGCGGCCGCACCTTGAAGAGCGCGCCGAGCCAGAGCTGTACCGCGATATTTTTCCCTATACCAGAGTAGGGCGCATTGAGTTTGACGATACCATTCTTACCCCGCGCCCGGCAGACCCCTGTTTTATTACAGACACCACCTTCCGGGATGGCCAGCAGGCACGTCCGCCCTACACGCTCAAGCAAATTGCCCGCATTTTTGACCTTTTGCATAAGCTTGGCGGCAAAAGTGGTCTTATCCAGGCTTCTGAATTTTTTATGTATTCCGCCAAAGAGCGCCGCGCCATTGAAATTTGCCGTGGCCGCGGCTACCGCTTTCCCCGCGTGACTGGCTGGATACGCGCCACCATGGAAGACCTGAAAATCGCCCATTCTATGGAATTTGACGAAGTGGGCATGCTCACCAGCGTTTCAGACTACCATATATATCTGAAGCTTGGCAAAACCCGCGAACAAGCCATGAATGATTACCTGGCCCTTGCCGCCCAAGCCTTAGAGTGGGGCATAGTGCCGCGCTGTCACTTTGAAGATGTTACCCGCGCGGATATTTACGGCTTTTGCATACCCTTTGCCTCCCGCCTTATGGAGCTTGCGCACGAAGCCTCCATGCCCGTGAAAATTCGCCTGTGCGATACTATGGGCTTTGGTGTGCCGTACCAGGGGGCCGCCCTGCCGCGTTCTGTCCAGCGCATTGTGCGCGCCTTTACGGATGAAGCAGGCGTGCCTGGCCAGTTGTTGGAATGGCACGGGCATAATGACTTCCACAAAGTGCTTGTCAATGGCGTTACAGCCTGGCTGTATGGCTGTGCTGCCGTTAATGGCGCCCTGCTTGGCTTTGGCGAACGCACAGGCAATACCCCCATTGAAGGCCTTGTGATGGAATATATTTCCCTTACCGGGCACGATGAAGCTGCCGATACGTCTGTTATCAGCGAAATTGCAGAGTATTTTGAAAAAGAGCTGGAATATAGTATCCCCCCTAATTACCCCTTTGTGGGCCGGGATTTTAATGCCACCAGCGCAGGCGTCCATGTAGACGGCCTCATCAAGAACGAAGAAATTTACAATATTTTTGATACATCCAAAATTCTGGGACGCCCCGTACCCATTATCATCACGGATAAATCCGGCCGCGCAGGTGTTGCCTACTGGATTAACCACCATCTTAACCTTGTGGGCGATCAGGCTATTTCCAAAAAACACCCTGCTGTTGGCCACATATACAACGCGGTGATGAAAGAGTACGAAGAAGGCCGCAATACCTCCTTCTCCAACAAAGAAATGGATCGCCTGGTCAAGCGCTTTATGCCAGAGCTTTTTGTTTCCGAACTGGAGCGTATCAAGCGCCTTGCAGGCCGCCTTGCTGCCCACCTTGTGGAACGTCTGGCCTCCATCTGTGTTACCACCCCCGGCGATACCGCCACAGCAGAGGCCATGCGCCGCTTTGTGGAAACCTATCCCTTTATCCAGTACCTTACCCTTACGGATGATAAAGGTAAGCTTGTACAGGCCATTATTACTGACCCCGCTTATACAGAAAAATACGGAACCCTC
>CAZPTC010000287.1:0-2778 GCA_964589455.1 uncultured Desulfovibrionaceae bacterium
TCACCACAACATAATTTACCTCCAAGTCGCTGTTACGATATGGGAAAAGACTATAACATCATGTTTTTCCCTTCCCCCACACCCCCATCCCTTTCCCCGAAAAACTTTAATTGGGTTTGAAAAAGTGTACAATGTACAGAGGGGTTTTGTGGCAGCATTAACACATCCTAAAATTTTGGAATGGGCGGATATACCCGCTACCCTTGCGCCTATACGTGCGGCTGGGGAAAAAATAGTCTTTACAAACGGCTGTTTTGATATTCTGCACCCTGGGCATGCAGACTTGCTGGCCCGTGCCCGTGCCTTGGGAGATGTGCTGTTTCTTGGATTAAATAGCGACGCTTCTGTTAAGCGCCAAAATAAAGGCCCATGCCGCCCTTTTAACCCCGCAGATGCCCGTGCTTTTGTGTTAGCCCATTTGACGAGTGTGGACTTTCTCGCTATTTTTGAAGAAGACACACCCCTTGAGCTTATTAAAGCGGTTAAGCCAGATATTCTGGTAAAAGGCGGGGACTGGGCACCAGAGCGTATTGTGGGCAAAGACTTTGTAGAAGCGTATGGCGGTAAAGTGTACTCTTTACCGCTTATAGAAGGGTTTTCTACCACAAAGCTGGCAGAGCGCATACGCGCTTGTTTGTAATGTAAACTTGCGGAAAGTGTACGCGGCGTATGCCTGACCAGCCTGCGGAAAAATTGTGAAGGAAACGTATGGTCGATTTACTGGTAGAACATACGGCAGATGCCCTTATTCTTACCGCTGCCGGTGCATGGGAAACCCAAAATCCGGAAGTGGCTGCGCTTGCGCCTAAACGCAAACAGGCAGATGCCCTTTTTCCTTCTGCCCAAAAGCTTGTGCTGCGTGTGGAAAATCTTGCTGTATGGGATTCTACCCTTATTGCCTGTTTTACGCACTACGCGCGCCTTGCTGCTGGTCAGACCCCACCCATACCAGTAGATACAAGCGCTTTGCCGCGCGATATAACACAAATTCTTACCCTTGCCATGAATGGCAAGCCAAGCGCAGATAAACCCGCAGAAAAATCTACCCCATTTTTTGAAGCTGTGGGTGCCAAAACATTCGCTGTTGGCCCCATAGTAGTGGATGTGCTGGCTTTTATTGGCGACTTTGTGCAAAGCTTTTTTAGGCTTATCGCAGGGAGATCCGCCATGAGTGGGCGCGATTTTTGGGCAGTACTGAAAGAGTGTGGCCTTAATGCCCTGCCCATTGTTTCCCTTACCACCTTGCTTTTAGGGCTTATTTTGGCCTTTGTGGGCGCTATACAGTTACGCATGTTTGGTGCAGATATTTACATTGCGTCTTTTGTAGGCATTGCTATGGTGCGTGTTATGGCCCCCATACTCACAGGTATGGTGCTTTCTGGCAGAACAGGCGCTTCTTTTGCCGCCATTATTGGCAGCATGCAAACCAATGAAGAAGTGGACGCCCTAACGGCCATGGGCATTTCCCCTATGGACTTTTTAGTACTGCCCCGTGTTTTGGCACTGGTTATCATGACGCCCATACTTTCTATTTACGCAGATATTATGGGCATCATAGGCGGGTTTTTAGTTGGTGTGCTTATGCTTGGCATTGCCCCTGCCGCCTATTGGGATATGACTATGAACAGCCTTACCATAAACTATATTTTTGTGGGCCTTTTCCACGCCTTAGTGTTTGGCTTTATTATTGCGCTGGCAGGTTGCTACCAAGGCTTAAACTGCGCCCGCAGTGCAGAAGGTGTGGGACGTGCCACAACATCAGCGGTTGTTAATTCTATTGTGGGTATTATTATTAGCACCAGTATTATCACGCTGGTTATTACACTGGCGGGGTTATAATTATGGCACTTATTTCTGCCAAAGACCTTACCATTGGGTACGGTAGCCGTATTATCCAGCAAAATCTTACCTTTAATGTGGAAAAGGGCGATATTTTTATCCTTATGGGCGGCAGTGGATGCGGAAAAAGCACGCTTTTACGCGCTCTTATGGGTCTTTTACGCCCTAAAAACGGTTCCCTTTTTTATGGTGAAGATAACTTTTGGGAAGGCACAGAAACTGCCCGTGCCATACAAATGCGCAAGATTGGCGTGCTTTTTCAAAGCGGTGCCCTTTTTTCTTCCCGCACACTTATTGAGAATGTTGCTTTGCCTTTGGAATACTACACCAAGCTTTCTAAAAAAGAAGTGGCAGAGCTTGCGGCCTTAAAGCTTTCCCTTGTGGGGCTTGGTGGCTTTGAGTATTTTTATCCTTCGGAAATAAGCGGAGGTATGCGCAAACGTGCGGGGCTTGCCCGTGCCTTGGCTTTAGATCCGGAAATTGTGTTTTTTGATGAACCCTCCGCAGGCTTAGACCCACCATCTTCTGCCATGCTGGATGAACTTATTTTAGAATTGCGCGCAAGTCTGCGTATGACGGCTGTTGTGGTTACCCACGAGCTTGCTTCCATTTTTGCTATTGGGGATAAAGCGCTTTATCTGGATAATAAAACAAAAACTATGCTTGCTCTTGGCCCCCCAAAGGAACTTTTGGCCAGTGGCCCACCGTCTGTGCAGGCATTTTTAGAAAGAAAGGCGCAGTAATAGCGCATTTCTCTCTTGATTTGAGCATAACATAAATAAGCCCTCCACTGTTATACAGGGGAGGGCTTATTTATGTTATACTAATAAAAGTTTTTCGGGGAAAGGGATGGGGGTGTGGTGGAAGGTGAAACCCCCTTTGTTCACAAAGGGGGTTTCACCTTCCCACACCATCTTCATTCAGCTAAACTTGTTTAAT
>CAZPTC010000288.1:0-2740 GCA_964589455.1 uncultured Desulfovibrionaceae bacterium
TTATTGGCTGATTGTTTCCCGATTTAGTTAACTTAAAGGCCAGTAAATACAAAACGCCATTAAGCAAATGAATGCCGAAGGCGAAGTAAAAGGCGTTGTGCTGGATATGCGTAATAACCCCGGTGGTATTTTTGACGCTGGTGTAAAAGTTGCCGATGCTTTCCTTAAAGACGGCGTCATAGTTTCTATGCGTGGGCGTGACCGCATTGGTGAGCAGGTTTTTAAAGCCACCAATTCCCCTGATGATATTACCGCCCCACTTGTGGTGCTGGTAAATGCAGGCAGTGCCTCTGCTTCTGAAATTGTGGCAGGTGCCCTTTTAGACCAAAAGCGCGGCCTGCTTGTGGGCGAACGCACATTTGGCAAAGGCTCTGTGCAAAATATTATCCCCCTGCCGGATGGCACAGCTTTAAAGATAACTGTGGCCCTTTACTACACACCTAATGGTATTTCTATCCAGGCAGAAGGTATTGCCCCTGACTTTTATGTGCCTTGGGAACAGCCGCGCGAAGCAGCAGGAGACCCCGGCTTTATGTTCCGCGAAAGCAGTTTAAGCCGCCACTTAAACCAGGATGGCACACAGGCTGACCCTGCAAAAAGCAAAGACCAGACCCCAAAAACACAGGAAGAAGAAGAAGTAGCCAATTACCTTATGCGGGATAACCAGCTTCGTATGGCTCTGCAACTTGTTAAAACCCTGCCAGTGGCGAGAAGCCTGCAATAAAGTGAACACCCTCAGGCAGATTCTGCGACGCTTTCGAGCCCAATGGGCTGCCTGGGGAAATTCCACACAACTTGCTTTTGTCCTTTTTTCAGGAGCAGGCGCGGCTATGGCTGCCCTGCTCCTCCTTTTTTGTCTTACGCCCAGCTTGTTACCTGTTTGGACAACAGGGGGACTCCCCCAAGCTTTCACACCCCAAGCGCCTATACAAATTCCTGGGCAAACACGTACCCAACCGCCTTTAGAAAACACAGTCCAGCATTCCACCCAAAGCTCTCCCCCACCCATTCTTCCGCAGAACTTTCCTTCTTCTGGCGGGCAACTTGCCCATTACAGCACCCAAGATGAAGACATTGCCCCCTATGTTGAAAACCCTCTTTCCTCTTTTACACTTCCCTATGCAGAAGGCCCTGCCGCCACTCTTGCAGACAAAATACGCCAGGCAGATACTGCCCTGTTGCAAGCTGTTGCCCGTTTAAAGCAGAGCATGGGCCTTGGGGATCTTGCCATACGCATCCAATATGCAGAAACACGCATTCGCCTGAAAGCGGGCGCATCAACCCTTCTTTCTGAACAAGTGGAAGCCTACCCCTTTCTCCAAGCAGTTCTGTACCTGCCCGCCAAAACTGAAATTGCACAAAATTCCGCAAAGCCCACTCCAGCAAGCCTTTCCCCTGCACTTGTGCGTGGGGTGCTGGAGGAATCGCTGCTTCTCTGGGCACCTGATACCACCCTTACCCAGGAAGATTCTCCCTTTGGCCCCTTTTTCTTTTTGCGTACAGAAAATACCATTAGCCACTGCGTGTTACTTTTTGAGCGCACATTCCCCATTGTGCCACAAAACACCCCTGCACTGGCACTAATTATTGACGATGCAGGAGAGGACACGGCCCTTTTACGGCAGGTTTTAGCCTTGCCTTACCCGCTTACTGTTTCCGTGCTGCCAGAAACAGCCTTTGCAGAAAAAACCGCCCTTCTTGCCAAGGCCTGGGGGCAGGAAGTTTTTTTACACCAGCCAATGGAAGCGAGGCCAGGCTATGTTTCCAGCGCACCCCATATTCTCACTAAAGAAATGGAAACCCAAGCCATACTTCCCATACTTTGGCATAACCTTGCCCGTGTGCCAGGTGCTAATGGTCTGAATAACCATACTGGTTCTGCCTTTACATCTTATGCCCCTTCTGTGCAGAATTTTTTAGATGCCCTTAGCACCATTTCCCTGCTTTTGCAAAAGTCCTTTCTTCTTGTAGACAGTGTAACAGCCACAAACTCCCTACTTGCCACTATGGGTGCAGAGCAAGGTTTTGCCGTTTATGCGCGTACCCTTTTTATTGATGAGGACGCCCAAGTACAGCGTATTCTGGCAGAGCTTGCCAAGGCCGAAAAAATGGTAGATAATGGGGAATATGTGTTGCTTATAGGGCACTTGCGACCAACAACAGTAAAAGCCCTTAAGCAATGGGTTCCCCGTGTTCCTGTTGTGTTTATTCCTTCCATCCCCCCTCTTACACCAGCAAAGGAGACACCATGAAACTTTTGATCACAGGCGCCTGTGGCCAAATTGGCCGCCATGCCGTGCTTAACGCCATTGCCAATGGCTTTGATGTGCGTATTTTTGACCTTGGGCTTCCTATAAATAAAGAAATATACGCCAAACATTTCCCACAAGTAGAAACTGTTTGGGGCGATATAACAGTGTATGACGACTGCCTGAGTGCCTCCAAAGGTGTTGACGCCTGCATACACCTTTGCGCACTTATCCCCTTTGCCGCCCACACAGGGCAACACGCCGAACGTAACAAAAAACTTGCCTATGATGTTAACGTGGAAGGTACCCGTAATATGCTGCGTACTATGACAGACCTGCACCCAGGAACACAACAGGCAAATACCCGGTTTGTGTTTGCTTCTTCCGGCGCAGTTTACGGTATAAGCGATGACGTGCGCCGTGTAGGTAACCCCCTGAACCCCGGAAACGACGAATACGCCCAGCATAAAGCACAATGCGAACAACTGGTG
>CAZPTC010000289.1:0-2716 GCA_964589455.1 uncultured Desulfovibrionaceae bacterium
CCACACGCCTTTTTCACTGGCCCATGGACTCGAGCACACTAACCTGAAGAAGGGCCGGTATTCCCCACGCTTATGGCCCTTGGCTTTGACCCTGTATGGCTGGGTGTTATCACCGTTCTGCTTATGGAACTTGGGCAAATTACCCCGCCAATGGGTCTGCTTGTCTTTGCTATCAGCGGCGCTGTGCCAGATGTGCCAGTGGAACAAATGTTCTACCAGATTGCCCCCTTCTTCCTGGCAATATTGGCCTGTATCCTGTTGGTTGTTATTTTCCCGCAAATTGCCCTGTTCTTACCCCAAGCCTTCTTATAACCTTTACATCATACAAGGAGTATGTATGAAGCTTTCCCATGTTCTTTCTTCATTCGCCTGCCTGGGCTTGCTTGCCATGCCCATAAGCGCCAAGGCTGCCCCGGAATTTGACTTGAACTTTGCAGGTGGCGTTGTAGAAACCCACCCTCTTATCCAAAGCTATACCAAGGGCTGGTGGATCCCTGAAATTGAAAAGCGCACCAATGGGCGTGTTAGCATTACCTATTACAACCCCAATACCCTTGTGCCGGAGTTTGAAGTGTTCCCCTCTGTTGCCAAAGGTATTGTGGATATAGGTGGCCAACTTGCAGAGCGCTCCCCCATTCCTATGGACTACACCATTGGTTTTGCCCAGCCTGGTATTTTTACCAATGCCCTCTCCATGCGTATTGTGCCGTATCTTTTAATGGAAAAATACCCCAATTACGCCAAAGAACTTGCTGCTTTTAAAGTAGTAGATATGCCCAGTACCATGCCTATGGGGTTTGCCTCTAAAAAGCCCATTAAAACGCTTGAAGACCTTAAAGGCCTTAAAATCATCGTAAGCGCCCCCAGTGGCGTAAAAATGGTAGAAGCCCTTGGCGCAACCCCCGTGGTTATGGCTGGTACAGAAATGTACATAGCCATGCAACGTGGCATGGCAGATGCCGTGCTTGGCCCCATTATGCTTATACGTTCCCTTAAGCTTGGCGAAGTTTGCAAATACTTTGTGCAGGCTAACCTGAAGGTTGCCCCTTCCTACACAGTTATGGATATTAATGTGTGGAACAAATTCCCCAAAGATATCCAAGATGCTCTTACCCCTCTTGTAGGTTTGCCTGCTGACCTGCGCTCCGGCACTATGCAGCAAAATATGGAAAATGCCATGCTGGCAGAACTTGCAAAAGGTGGTATGGAAATATACGTCCTGCCAGCAGAAGAACGTACCCGCTGGATAGAAGCCCTTAAGCCCATCCATGAAGAATGGATTAAGAGTATGGAAGCCAAAGGCTTTACCGATGCCCGTGATTTCTATAATGATATGATCGCTCTTGCCAATAAGTACAATGACCTTGCAAATGTGGAAGAAGTGTACCTTCAGTACGAACCAGTTACAGGCCCCCTGCCCCGCGTGAAGTAGGTGGGAAATGTGTTGGGGGAGGGGGAGATACCTTTTTTTGTGACAGCATAGATGACGCTCGGCCCCGCGTCCTGCGGGGCACTCGCTCTCGCTTCGGCGGGCAAAGCCCGACCTCGCTCGCGCTGCGCGGCTTGCGCCATCCTGGCGCAAAAGGTACTCCCCCTCCCCCAAACCCCCTTCCCCTCGCCAAAAAAAACGTTTCATTTGTGTTTGTTAATATTTCCTCTCCCCCCGAGTCTTCAAGGCGCTGAAGGTTTGGGGGTTTTCGTATGGATACGGAAATTTGGGTGGGAGTTATTGGATACGCGATAAAAGGGCAAAGAGCTGCTGCTTATACCATGCTCATGGGGTCTAAGTCTAAACCTAAGCGCGCATTCTTTAAATCGGCAATAACGCCCAGGCTTGCGTATACCGCGCGTATAGACGGCCAGGAAGCGGCCTTAAGCAGGCATTGGTAGCGGAAGCGCCCATTCAGACGTGGCAGAGGGGAAGGAATAGGCCCTAAAAGCCGCACACTGTATTTTTGGGCAGTTTCCCGCAGGGCAGGCGTGAGGGAACGGATAACGCGCGCAGAGTCCTGAAAGTCTGGCGGAAAAGAAATGCGGATAAGCGCCAGCTTTGTAAAAGGCGGGTAATGGTGCTTTTCCCTTAAAGCAATTTCATGCCTGTAAAAGCCTTCGTAATCGGCATTCTGCACAAATTGCCAGCAATAATGGCTGGTATCGCGTGTTTGTATAAGCACACGCCCCTCTTTATGGGCACGCCCTGCACGCCCGGCAGACTGGGTGAGCAGTTGGAATGTGCGTTCCGCCGCGCGGTAGTCTGGCAGGTTCAGGCCAAGGTCTGCATCTGCAATAACCGCAAGTGTTACATCCGGGAAGTGGTGCCCTTTGGAAAGCATTTGTGTGCCCACCAGCACTTGCGCTTTACCTGCGGCAAATTCCGCCAAAATTTCTTCCATACGGCCAGTGCGGGCTGTGCTGTCTTTATCTAAACGCAACACACGCCCCCCGGCCGGCATAATAGCCTGAAGCTGTTCCTCCAGCTTTTCCGTACCTTCCCCCATAGGCAGATAGTGCAGAGATTTGCAAAACTGGCAGGGAGAAGGAAATGGGCGGGAATACCCGCAATAGTGGCACACAAGGCGCTCGCGGGCTTTATGGTAGGTAAGGCCAATGTCGCAGTCCGGGCAACGGGCCACACGCCCGCAATCCAGGCAATACATAAGGGGGGCATAGCCGCGCCTGTTAAGCAACACCACGCTTTGGTTACCCGCAAGTGTGT
>CAZPTC010000290.1:0-2702 GCA_964589455.1 uncultured Desulfovibrionaceae bacterium
CTAAACACAAGGTCAGTGAGGCACTATGATGAAGAAAACAGCCGTTATTTGCGACTGTTGTGGAATGGTACTGATAGGCAACAGCTGGTCATGCCAGTGGCACCTAGCCAAAAAAGTAGGTTGGTGCCTAGGTAAAAAGCAAGGCACACATTACTGCCCCGCCTGTGCGGAAAAGCTGGGGTTATATGGAGATAAAAAAATATGACAAAGCAAGAAATTCTTTTCAATAAACTTCTCCACCTTGGTTTTTGTCCTGGCTCTGGTGCGTGGTGCAAAACAAAACGAGTTTGTGACGCCTCTGGCAGCAGGAATGAATACTGCGACAGAGACAGAAAAGAGTGCCTGTGTGACTGGCTGGAAGCTGAATATGTAAAGGTGAATAAGGAAACTTTATTGTGAATACAGATATACGCCTTTCCGTGGGTTTTTGGCAACACCCGAAAACCAAAAAAACAGCAAAACGGCTGGGTCTTGAAGGTGTGCGCTCTCTGCAAATACTATGGTTATGGGCAGCAACCAACAGGCCAGACGGTTCTCTTGTCGGCATGGACTGGGAAGATATAGAGCTTGCAGCAGATTGGCAGGGGGAAGAGCGGGCCTTTTTTGATTTCTGCCTTGACCTGTGGATTGATGATACACCAGAAAGCTATACATTGCATGATTGGGCAGAACATAACCCTTGGCAGGCAGAAGCGGATGCACGTTCCGAGAAGGCAAAAAAAGCTGCACAAGCACGCTGGGAAAATGCGAAAGGAAGCAATGAGCAATGCTCGAAAAATGCTCAAAGGATGCTTGAGCATAATTCTAGCAATGCCCCTTCTCCTTCTCCAGAAGAGTTAAGAATTAACTCAGAATTTTCTTACGAAAATTCTTCGTTTTGTGCGGAGCTGGAAAATCCAGCTCCACCCAGTAGCCCTGCCCCACCTGCTGAAATTCCCGAAGTTACCCACAGGCGAAAGCAAGCACCGCACATTATCCACACGCAAAATACGCAACTTGAGGATTTTACGGAAATTGTGGCAGAATTGCCCGTATCCGGTAGCCCAGAGTATAAAACCGCGCTATTCACGGCTGGCTATGTTCAAGAGCTGGAAGAGTTATTCCCAGGAGTGGACGTTGGCAGGCAGTTCAAACTCATGGCACAGTGGCATGCGGACAACCCCAGCCGGAAAAAAACACTCACGGGAATACGGCGCTTTGTCACTGGCTGGTTAGCACGGGAGCAGAACAACGCCAAAAACACGGCAATGTCGCCGCAGGGTGCTATGCCTCGTGGACAACCCGTTTTTTTCGACAAAGACGAAGTAAGAAGGCAAAAAAACATAGATGTTTGCAGGAAGGTGCTACATGAACGAGCGCAACGAACTACAGGAACAGGAGAAGGCGACAGCACTGTTTGCACTGGCTGAGAATTTTCAGGGACAGCTCGGTGAAAATGCCTTAGCTTTTTGGCTGGATTTACTGGCAGGTTACTCTGCACAGCAAGTGCAAGCTGGCGTTTTGCGGGTAATTGAAACTTACGAGTTCAAAACCCTGCCGCCGTTCGCCGTGCTAAAAAAAGCCATTGAGCAAAAGGCAGGTTTACCAAGCGGGGAAGACCAGAAAAAGCTCTGCGCTGAAAGCGAATGGGCGCTTTTGATGCAGAATATTTCACGCTTTGGCGTGTATCGCACCCCGCCAAACATACACCCCACAACTCAGGCCGTATTGCGAACTATGGGCGGTTGGGACGGGGCTTGTCGCTGGACAGAAGCAGAACTTACATGGCGGCAGCGTGATTTTTTTGAGCGCTGGCTACACATGGACGGCAACGCAGAGTTAATAGGCATAGGTGCTGGACGCGTAATGCAAGAGCTTGAGCAAAGAAAGCTGGGCGTATCTTCAGCAAAAGCTTTGATTAAAGGGGATCTTGACGGAAGGGTGGGTTCTTCTTTTGGGGAATTGGGGGCTGCATGAGAAAAGTTGCCAGTGTAGATGCCAACCAACATGAAATAGTTTCTGCTCTACGCGCTTGTGGCTGTGATGTACAGCTACTGCATCAACTCGGTGGTGGAGTGCCTGATTTACTTGTAGGAGTGAAGGGAAAAAACTTTTTACTGGAAGTAAAAGACGGGAACAAAGCGCCGTCCAAGCAACGCCTGACCTCTGACGAATGCGAGTGGCATAAAAGCTGGAGAGGACAAGCCGTGGTTGTGAGAAATGTGAAAGAAGCAATTCAGGCGGTTGGGCTTTAGCTCTACGATGTGCGAAAGGGCGGCGCTGTGAAAGTGGATATGTGGGAGATGTGAAAAAACCTTACTCCCTACACGCTCTCGTAGTGACCCTTACACTGGGCAATCTGGCAGGTTTTTCCTTCAATTCTGTAAACAAGGCGGTTTGTATCATCAATACGGCGGCTCCAGAAACCAGAAAGATTAGCTCTCAGAGGTTCGGGTTTGCCAAGTCCGTCATACGGGGTTCGCGTAATCTCTTTGAGAAGTTGGTTAATACGCTTTAATGTTTTTTTATCTAAGGTTTGCCATTCAAGATACTGTTCCCATGCTTTCTGGCTGAATGTAATTTCCATTATTTTGCCATTGCTTCCAGTTCTTCCATGGTTTTTACAACAAATTTACCTTCATCCAGCTCTTTGATAGCTTTTTCTAACGCGGCCATATTACTTTCACAGTAAAATGGGTCTGCTGAAGGCCTAAAGGGCAAGC
>CAZPTC010000291.1:0-2692 GCA_964589455.1 uncultured Desulfovibrionaceae bacterium
CTCACAGCCCTTACCCTGCATGCAGACAGCTTCCACTTTTTCAGTAATTTTCTTACCACCATCCCTTTTTTATACATGCTGGCACGGCGCGTTGGCCCAGGCATGGCAGTTGCCCTTACCCTGCTTGCTGGTGGCCTTGGCAATGCGCTTAATGTATTTTACCAGCCCTATACCCATACAAGTATTGGTTTTTCCACCGCATTTTTTGGCATTGTGGGTCTTTTATGCGCCCAAGCCGCCTTTGCAGATTCAGAACGTAACTGGCGCCGCCATGTACTGGCCCCTGTTGCCGCCGGCCTTGGCCTGTTAGCGCTTTTAGGCACAGGCGGAGAAAACACAGACTACGCCGCCCACATTTTTGGCTTTATTGCCGGCCTTTTTCTGGGGGCTTTCCACAGCTTGTTTGAGCGCCATATTTGCCCCACCCCCACCATTGTGCGCTGGATCATGGGGCTTGGTGTACCTGCCTTCTTATTCTGGTGTTGGGATAAAGCCTTCAGCTAATTTAAGGAATACGCCATGCCCCCCAAAGCCCGTGCGGATCAGTGCATTTTTGAGCAGGGTCTTGCTGAAAGCAAGGAACAAGCCAAGCGCCTTGTTATGGCGGGTAAGGTTGCCGTGCTGGAAGCGGATGGCAGGCACGTCCCTGTCAGCAAGCCTGGCCACCCCTACCCCACGTCTGCCACGTTTATTCTTACAGGGCAGGAGCGTTTTGTCAGCCGTGGCGCGTACAAACTGCTCACCGCCTTAGAGCATTTCCAAATAGATGTTACAGGCTTTGTGTGCGCAGATATAGGCGCGTCTACAGGCGGCTTTACAGACTGCCTGCTCCAGCATAATGCCAGCCGCGTATACGCCATTGATGTTGGCCATGCCCAGCTTCACGAAAAACTGCAACGCGACCCCCGTGTTATTTCTCTTGAAGGTGTAAATGCCCGCCATACCACCCCAGACCTTTTGCCAGAGCCTGTAGACCTGCTTGTGGCGGACATTTCCTTTATTTCCCTCACCATTGCTCTGCCCCCATGCTTTGTGTGGCTTAAACCCCAAGGCATGGCTCTTACCCTTATTAAACCACAGTTTGAAGTAGGCCCCCATCAGACAGTAAAAGGCATTGTGAAGGAAGAAAGCGCCCGTCAGGAGGCCATTGCCAAAGTTACCCTTGGCCTTGAAGAACAGGGCCTTGCCTTGCAGGGCATTGTGCCTTCTGCCATTAAAGGCCCCAAGGGCAACCAGGAATATGTGGCTTTTTGGCGCAAACGGGTATAACCTGAGATCCTTCCCCCTGTACTTCCCTGCTTGCGTATAATGCACGCATCTGTAAAAACAAACTTCGCCCCCTTTTCTCCACTGTTTGCTCCCCACAGGCCACCCGTATGACAAAGCAAAGGCTTTTCCAAATTCTGTATATCCTGCTGGATAAAAAAAAGATCACCATCCGTGAGCTTGCGGATACCTTTGAAGTTTCCACCCGCACCATACAGCGCGACATAGAAGACCTTTCCGCAGCAGGCATACCCCTGTATACCACCCGCGGCAATGGCGGCGGGGTTTCCCTTATGGATCATTTTGTACTGAATAAAGCCCTGCTCTCCGCAGAGGAACAAAGCCAAATACTTGTTGCACTTGAAAATTTAGCTGTCACAGACCCGGAAAAAACGGACCTTTTGCCCAAATTACGCGCCCTTTTCCAAAGCCCCAGCACAGACTGGATAGAAGTAGACCTTTCCCGCTGGGGCACCAAAAAAAACGACAAAACCACCTTCCAAACCCTTAAAAGCGCCATTTTAGAAAAACATGCTGTCACCTTTGCCTACACCAGCGCCTACGGGAGCAAATCTACCCGGCATGTCTACCCTGCCAAACTTATTTTTAAAACCGCCACATGGTACTTGCAGGCTTTTTGCACTACCCGCAATGCCTTCCGCACCTTTAAGCTGGACCGCATGTCCCATGTGGCAACCCTTGCAGAACTTTTTACCCTTACCCAGACTCCCCCACCTCTTGATGAACCCATGCCCCATACCCAGTACCTTTCCCTTACCCTGCGCCTGCCCCCGCACGCCATAGCCCGCGCCTATGAAGAGTTTGAAGATTCAGAAATTCACCCCCAGCCAGACGGTAATCTTCTTATCTACGCCAACATGCCGGAAGATTTTTGGCTTTACGGCTACCTGCTTTCCTTTGGGCCAGATGCAGAAATTCTCTCCCCGCCCCATGTTCGCCAAAACCTTGCCAGCCTCGCCGAAAAAATACTTGCAAAAAATATTGCCCTCATTTCAAATACGACAGAAGATGTCACCTTCCCACCTGTATACCCTTCCCATGCAGATGATTCCGCAAACCTTAACCCAGAATAAGGAGATAGTTATGGAAGCGTATTGTCAGTCTTGTGGTATGCCTATGGCAGGGCAGGAAGCCCTTTTCGGTACCAATGCAGATGGCTCCAAGAGCACAGAATTTTGCAGCTACTGCTATGATAAAGGCCAGTTCCTCGCCGCTTGCAGCATGGACGAAATGATAGAGTTTTGCATTCCCCCTATGGTGGAACATAACCCTAATATGACAGCCGACCAAGCCCGTAGCATGATGAAACAGTTTTTCCCCACGTTAAAGCGCTGGAAAGCGTAGCATGGGGGAGAATTGGGGGGGGGGGGGGGGGGGGGGGGGGGGGGGGGGGGGGGGGGGGGGG
>CAZPTC010000292.1:0-2692 GCA_964589455.1 uncultured Desulfovibrionaceae bacterium
CTTTTTTCAATTGTAAAAATGCTTGCCATGGTACACCTCCACAAGGTGCCGGTTAATATAGATAAACGTAGCTTGTTATTGCAAAAAGGTTTATGCCTTTATGTTCACTTACCAAGCCTTTCGGTAACTTTAGAGAAAAAGTTTAGGGTGAAAAAGCAAAAAACTTAAAAAAAGTTTATTTTTTTTCTCAAACTTTCTCTCCTGGAACCGCAAAATGAAATGCAAAATTTGTGCCAGTGTGGCCTTTAGAATAATCTGTACTCTTCAAGGAAAATACGTTACATACGCCCTATTCCATGTTGGGGCTACGCCCTTGTGTGTTCCGGGGTATTTTCCCGGTACCTGCTGATCCAAAGGGGGAAAGATGGAACTTCCTTACCCGTGTGTTTTTACAGGCATTTGGCCTGTTGCACTTTCTGCCTCTGCACAAGCAGAGGGGAGCGATCTTTTAGCGCGCACTTTGGCTGCCTGCCCTTCTTCTACGCTGCGTATTGCTACGCAAGTGGAAGAAGAAGCGTACGCGGCGCTTGCAAAGGCTTTTGCCTACCAGGGGGTGAACATAGAACGCCTTATCCTTGAGAAGGATGTGGCTTTTCTGCATGGTATGCCAAGCCTTGAGCATGCGCCCATTGTGCTTGCACCTTGGGGCTTGCAAGCGCTTGCCATGCCCCTGTGCCTTGCCCCTGAACAGGAAAGTGAGAAGGATTTTTTTGCCGTTATATTGGCAAGTGGCCTGCCCATTGTCCTGCTTGAAGAGCCAGTTGACAAACATATCGGCATAGGTGTGGAAAAAATTACCCCCCAGCCCTTTGATTTTCGTGCTCTTTCATTTTTAAACTGCCCCCATGCGGATGCGTTTGTAGAAAAAGCGGCTTTTCTTGCCTGGTATCCTGTTAAGAAGCTTACCTTTATGGAAGACCAACGCCGCGCTTTGGGTTTACCTTCCATTTTGCCGCGTGTGTCTTTTTCTGTGCGGGTGGAAGAAGCGCCTGCTTTGTGGCATACTCTTGGGCTGGATGTAGAAGGGCAGGTAGATACCTATTATGGTATGCACCGCAGTGGCTGGGCTTTTGCCACGCAAATACTGCGCACTGTGCATAACCCCTATGCCCCGTATTTTGAGTCCATTTTGGAAAAGCGCTTTAACTGGGGGGACTGGGCTGGTGGAAACAATTTCCAGGGAAGCCCCATTACAAAGCCCTGGCTTGGCATTATCCATGTGCCTTTAGAATTCCCCGTATGGTTTCACAAAGGCAATTCTTTTCTTTCTATACGGGAAACCCCACGCTGGAAAGAAAGCGCCCCCTTTTGCAAGGGCCTGTTCACACTTTCAGCATGGCACAAAGCGCAGTTAGAAACATTGCCGGAGTTTAACCCTGCAAATCCACAGGCAATACCCATTTTTCCACTTTTTCACCCTGCAGAAGTCGTAGAAAGTATATGGAACCCAGAAGCGTATCAAACGGCATTTTCCAAGGGGGAGTCTATGCTTATCCAGGTAGGCACTTCTTACAGAAACTTACATGCCTTACAAAATATTCCCTCTGGCCCCTATAAAAAGGTAATACTGCGCGGGGCTCACCCGGAATCCTTTATGACGCTGCATGCCCAGGAAGAAGCGTACATGCAGGAGCAGGGCATACCTTTTGCGCCGCTTACAGATATTGAATTTATGGATTTTGTGGCCCCAGCCCCGTACGATGCGCTTTTTGCCCAAAATGTTGTGCTTTGCGAATATTACACACTCAGCGCTTCTAATACTATTGTGGAGTGCATGGTGCGGGGCACACCCCTGCTTATTAACCCGTTGCCACCTGCTGTAGAGTATTTGGGAGCAGAATACCCGCTGTATTTTACCAGTTATGAAGAAGCGGCCTCTAAGGCCGCTGACCCCGCACTGGTGCTTGCAGCCCATGCGTATCTAATGGAAAAGGATATGGCATTTCTTTCGCAGGAAAACTTTCTGTTCAGTATTCTGCGTTCTCCCTTGTATACATGGGAGCAGGAAATAGAGCCAGTGGAAAAGGGCTAAAAAAGGCCCATAGCCCAAGGGCGCGGGGAAAGCAAAGGTTGCTTTAAAGGCGTGCGGAAAGCCCTGTTTTGCAGCTCCAGCATAAGAATAGCCTCATAGGGGGGGCGTTCAGAAAGAGGAACAGCGTGGGCAATCATGGCGCGCTCCATAAGTTGTGTTTCTTCCCACACATCCAGCAGCTCCTCCACTTCCAGGCTTTGGAGATGGAGAGAAAAAGGGATATGTTCTTCGTAGTTGACAGCTTCAAGGAAGGCAGGCATACACGCTCCTGTTGTGTTACGTGGAAAAGGATACGAACTTTGCCTTGAAAATGCAAGAAATTTTTATGACTTCCCCCTTACGGGCGCTGCAATTTTTTGCCTTGACAAGGCGTGCGTTCTGCTTCACAAACCTGTAAAAGGCGATATATATGCAGGCACATTTTCCACCCTTTTCCCATACTGCTGGGGCAGTTTCTCATCCTGAGCGTTTTGTCATGGGTGTTTCTGGTGCCAGCGCCATGCCCCTGGCTGTAAAGCTTTTGCAGGCTCTGGCAGACTTAGGGAAAGGGAATGTGCCCGTAGAAACGCATCTTGTTATTTCACAAGATGCCAGAAGGGTTATTGCAGAAGAAGGGCCAGTTTCTTTAGCAGAAATGGAAAATATGGCCCACGCTGTATA
>CAZPTC010000293.1:0-2676 GCA_964589455.1 uncultured Desulfovibrionaceae bacterium
AATTAAAAATTCCATTCCCGAAAAAATCGAGCCTGCGAGATTTTTTCGGGAATGGCAAAGTGCGCCCTTGCTTCTTTTGTGTTTTTGCCCTTTGGGCAAAAACACAAAAGAAGCAAGGGCGCGGTATTTTTTCCAGCCAGCCTGTATGCCACCCAGCCTTTTACTGAGCGTCCAGCCGCAGCCAGCCCCCATACCCAATCAAGGGGGTCCGGGGGAAATTATTTCCCCCGGTAAAGTTTTGGGCAAAAGCCTGGGGCCACTGACTACCCGCCGAGTTCCAAGTGCCTGTGTTCCACTTGCACCAAGTAGCCGGACTGGCGCAGGTTTTGGGCTAAAAGCTCTGCAAGGGCAACGGAGCGGTGCCTGCCGCCTGTGCAACCAATGGCAATGCTCATTCTGTAGCGGCCTTCTTTATCATAAAGGGGAAGAATTTCCTGCAAAAAGGCAAGGAAGCTTTCGGCAAAAATGCTGCCCTCAGGGCTTTTGAGTACAAAGGCAGATACCGGGGCATCTTTACCAGAAAGGGGGCGCAAGGCTTCGTCAAAATAGGGGTTAGGCAGGCAGCGGGCATCAAACACAAGTTCTGCATCTGCTGGCAGGCCGTATTTAAAGCCAAAGCTGAGAATATGCACACGCATACTGTGGATTTGGGTATGGCTTTCGCCAAAGCGACGCTGAAGGTCGCGTCGCAAATCGTGCAGGGAGTAAGTGGTGGTATCTATGACCACATCGGCATTTTGGCGAACAGGGTTTAGGCGGCCCATTTCTGCCTTCATGGCGGCTTCCAGCCCAAAGCCTTCGCGCTCTAAGGGGTGTGGGCGGCGTGTGGCACCATAGCGGCGCAAAAGGGCTTCCGGCTTGGCGCTTAAAAAAAGCAAAAGCGGGTTTCCGCCTTGGCTGCGTATAGCGTTAAGGGCAAAAAGCGCTTCTTCAAATTTGGCACGTCTAAAATCCACACCCAAGGCCAGGCCTTTAAAGTGGGCCATATCCGGCTTATTAAAAAGCTGGAATAATTCTTCCAGCATGTTAGGAGGCAGGCCATCTGCCGTGAAGTAGCCAATATCTTCAAACACTTGCAAGGCGGTACTTTTACCCGCACCAGAAAAACCCGTTACAAGAATAAGGGGACGCGATAAAAGAGGGTTTGGTTCTGGGGGAATGAGAGATTCTGGTTCTTGCATGACGACTTGAGAAAATTGGGGATTAGGAAGGTTGAAAAGGGCTTAATGCACCTTCTGTGGCTGGCAGTAAGCAAAGCCAAGCTTCTGGGCAGCGCAAACACCCGAAGGGGGTTTGTCATTAGTCTGAAGCGGGCATAAAGAATGCCCGCTTCCAAATGTACAGCAACACCCTTTAGGGTTTGCGGGTATTAAACAACAGGGTCAATAAGGGCGTAATCGCCATTGCGCTTTTTATACAGCACATTGACGCGGTCAAGTTCTGCATTCACAAACACAAGCACTTCATTGTCGCCATGTTGGAGTTGCATAAGGGCTTCGTCCAAGTGCAAAGGCTTGCGGGAGAAGTTTTCTGCGCCATCCACAACACGCACACCGTCTTCTTCAAACACATCGTAGGAATAAATATCTACACTCGCATTATCGCGGCCCTGACGTTTGGTGTGGGCGCGGCTGACACTTTTACGCACCTGCGATTCTACCTTATCCGTCACAAGGTCAATGGCAGCGTACATATCGTCTGCCTGCTCTGCTGCGGTAATACGCAAGCCTTCTCCTGTAAGAATAACTTCTGTCTTCTGGCGGAATTTATCCACAGAAAGAAGAACTTCCATATCTAAAGCAGGGGATTTGCCCAAAAAGCGGCCTATTTTCTCAAAGCGGCGGCGGGCATATTTCTTCAGATGCTCAGAGGGTTCAAAATTCTTGAAGGTAAACTCGATATGCATAGAAACCTCCTGAAAAAAGCGTTTGCTTATTTGTAGCCCGTTTTGCTTTCTTTGTCGAGCAAGAGAAGGAAGGCAGAGATTCGGTTTACTGTTTAAGGTCGCGGTAGAAGTTTTCGTGGGGGCCAAAGGTGAGCAGCATAAGAAGAATTTCTTCTTCGCGATAGAGGTAGCCTAGCAGGGTCAGTTGGTTAACCATGCGGAACTTATATACGCGCATATATGCGAGATCACCCTTTTTCTGTTCTCCAATTTGGGGATTAAGTACAATAGCCCGCACGGCCTTATCCACATCCGTTTTTTGATTTGGGTGCAGTTTCTTGTATAAGCGAGCAAACTCCTTTGAGCGTACTACTTCCATTCGCCACTCTCCTCACCTTCTGGCTCAAAAGGGGCATATTCTCCTCTTTCTACTTCATCCAAGGCTATAAGAGCTCCTTTAATAAATTCCATAGGCAAATCCGGGTTTTCCTGGGCTGCTTTACCAAGGCGTGCCCAGTATTCTACCTGTTTAGGAACAGTACGAAAATTGCGTTCTGCATAAATTTTAGCTTCTTCTATAAGAGAATCTGGTAAGCGGATAGCGACGGACATAGCTTTCTCCATGTATGGTGTGCAAGTAAAATCTCTTGTTGCAAGATACAACAAATTGTCACGTCATGCAACATGACACATTTTCTCTACTATGCCTGAGCCTAGAGCATATCCGAAAATTATCGCAACAAGTTGCGATAATTTTCAAAAGACACGCTTGCTTCGTCGTGACGGCGAAA